>DATGJK010000538.1:0-8945 GCA_035295245.1 Acidobacteriaceae bacterium | reverse complement strand
CCGGAGCGAGTGGCGGGTTATTTTCTTACCGGCACGCTGGCGGCTTTTGCGGTGGGGCGCTTCTTCTCCGCGTGGCTGATGAAGCGGGTGCGGCCGCACGTGCTGATGGGGATTTACGCGGTGGTGAATACGGCGCTGGCGGGGTTTGCGGTCGCGCATCCGGGATGGGCGGGGCTGTGGTGCCTCTTCGTGACCAGCTTCTTCATGTCGCTGATGTTCCCAACGATTTTTGCGCTGGGCATTAAGGAGCTGGGCGACAAGACGAAGGTCGGCGGATCCATTCTGGTGATGTCGATTATCGGCGGGGCGGTGCTCACGCCGCTGATGGGCAAGCTGTCGGAGACGGGCGGTGGGGTTGCGCTGGCGTATGCCGTGCCGGCGCTGGCGTACTGTGGGGTGGCGCTGTACGCGTTCTTCTTGTCGCAGCCGCGCATGCGCCTCAGCGGCTGAAGCCACTCCGTCCTCCATGGACGAGGAGTGCGACCTGAAGGTCGCACCTACCTTGTAAGAGCATGTCAGCCGGGAGTGATTTCAAACCGAGCCGGTCCGTGCGCCTGAGCGGCTGAAGCCGCTCCGTCCTGCATGAGCGGAGAAATGCGACCTGAAGGTCGCACCTACCTTGCACGATGCGGTTGGGTCAAAGGAGCAGAACTGCGGCGATCTCGCCGACGGGGATTTGCTGCGCCGTCTCCGGCACGACCAGGAAGCTGTTGGCTCGCGCGGCGGCAGCCAGATCGCCCGAGCCCTGCCAGGCAATGCGGCGGACGCGCGCGCCGCGAACATCGCTTTCGAGACGAGCGGGCAGGAAACGCGTGAGGCCCGGCTTGACGCGGACTTCTTCCTCGACACGCGCCAGCACGAAGCGTGAGGCAGCGTCGCGTTCGCCGCCCATGGCGCGGAGGAGCCGCGCAGCGAACAGGGCGAAGGTGACCATGGTGGAGATGGGATTGCCGGGCAATCCGAAGAAGTGCGGTCCGGGAAGCTTGCCGAAAACCACCGGCTTTCCGGGTTGAATGCGCGCTCCGGTGAAGAAGAATTCCGCGCCGAGGGCGAGAAGCGCCTGCTCGACGAAATCGAATTTTCCCATGGAGACGCCGCCGCTCAGCAGCACCAAATCGCAGCCGCCGGCGTCGCGAATGGCTCGCTCGGTGGCGGCCTTATCGTCGGGGACGATGGCCAGCATTTGCGGCAGGCCGCCGGCTGCGGCAACCTGCGCCGCGAGGCTGTAGCTGTTGGAGTTGCGAATCTGCTGAAGACGGGGCGTCTGTCCGAGGTCGACCAGCTCGTCGCCTGTGGCCAGGATGGCGACGCGCGGCTGCGCCCAAACCTCGACCTCAGCCGCTCCACAGGCGGCTGCGGCGGCCAGTTCCACCGGCGCGAGGCGTCTGCCGGCAGGGACAACAACATCGCCGGAGCGGGCTTCCGCGCCGACGGGAACGACATTTTCTCCGGGGCTCAGGGCCCGTGGCGTGGTGAGCCGGATGCGGCCATGGGACAGGGTGACATACTCCACCATGGCCACGCAGTTCGCGCCGGGCGGGACGCCGGCCCCAGTCATGATCTCCACGGCTTCTCCGGGTTTCACGGCACCGCGTGTCCAGGCTTCGCCGGCGCGGAGTTGCCCAATCAAACGAAGGCTGCCGGAACGCAGATCCTCCGCGCGGCAGGCAAATCCGTCGCGGGTGGCGCGCGGAAAGGGCGGCTGATCGCGGTCTGCCACAATGGCCTGCGCCAGCACACGGCCGGCGGCATGCCGCAGCGGCACCGTTTCCGCCTGGCGCGCGCCGCCGCGCACCCGCTCCGCCTGCGCGTCCACGACTCGCGCGGCTTCTTCGTAGCTGAGGACAAGCGAGGGCGCTGGGTTTGGCATGACCTAGAGATTCTCGCAAAAAACAAAGAGCGCCGTGGTTGCGGCGCTCCTGCTTTGGTGAAATTCAGGACTAGTGCTTCTTTGACGCTCGGTTGGTGGACGGGGTTTGCGACATCTCCGCCAGAATCTGCTTCGCATCCGCAGAGAAGGGTCCGTTGGGCGCGAGTTCCAGATACTTCTGATAGGCTTCCTGGCATCCAGGAGGGGCAACGATCTTGCCGGTCTTCTGATCGACGGTCGCTTTGGTGACCAGAGCTTTGCCCTTCAGATAGTACGGAATGGGGTTGTTGGGGGCTGCGGCAATTGCCTTCTCCGCCGCAGGCACGACGGCATCCGCTGCCGCGGGAGCGGTTGAGGAGATGCGGTCCATCATGATGGCCTCGTTGCCGTAGTAGGTGCCGGCGCCGGCCGGATTCAGCTTGGCGGCATTGTCGTAGGCAGCCTGCGCCTCCGGCACCTTGCCGTCGTTGGCAAAGGCTTCGCCGAGGCGGTCGTAGGCGGTGGCATCCATCTCGTTGTTGGGCTTCTTTGAGGCCTGATCCAGCTGAATGCCCTTCTGCAGATTGGTCTGCGCATCGCCGTACTGCTTGAGGCCTTCCTGGGCGATGCCCAGCTCGATCCACAGCACCGCGGCATCCGGCTTGATGTTGGCGTCCTTCTGCATCAGAGCGGCAGCTTCCTGGAAATTGTGATTCTTGTCGTCTTCACGCGCTTTGGTGAGATCGGCATTCAGGTTCTTGATCTGCGCATTTTCCTTCAGGATGCTGGAGTTCTTTTTGATGGTCTCTTCGAGGGCCTTCTTCTGCTCGGGGGTCAGCTTGGCGATGTACTCGGGGCGGGACATGTCGTCGTTGGCGGTTGTGTCCTGACCGGCCGTCACCTTGATGTTGTCGATCTGATCGACCACCTGATTCTTGGGCGTGTTCGAGGCGCGGTAGACGAGGGTATAGGTGCCTGCCGCGACGTTTTCACCCTTGTAGGCACCGTCCGCGCCTATGGGGAAGCTGTACTTCGCGTCGGTTTCCGGCGAAACGCCGCCGTTGCCTGGATAGAGCGAGATGGTGCCGTTGTTGACCGGAGCGCCGGCCGGGTCCGTGACCTGCCCGTGGATTGTGCCGGTGCCCGCAGCGCCTGCCTGGGCCCAGACCTGCGCAGTTGACAGCGGAATGGCAACGGAGATGATGGCGGCCAGGACAAAGCGTGGCCAGAAGGATTTCCTGTGCATATTCATTCCTTTCGTGTGGAGCGTACTGCCGCGTGCTCCTGAAACTCGGCTCGCGTATCCATCGGCGAAGCATAAGGGATCGGGTCCCGGACACCGGCCTGCTCGAAGGCTCGCAGCCGCAGGACGCAGCTCTCGCAAACGCCGCATGCGACCTCGGAGCCCGAATAGCAGGACCACGTTAACTCCAGGGGCGCCGCCAGTTCAAGGCCAAGCGCCACGATCTCCTTCTTGTGCATGTGGATGAGCGGCGTGTGAATTCGGATGTCGCCCTCCCTGGTGCCCATTGCGATCAGCCTCTGAAAGGCGTCGTAATAGGCGGGGCGGCAATCGGGATAGCCGGAGCTGTCCTGCTCGACGGCGCCAATGAAGACCGCCCGGGCGCCCAGCACCTCAGCCCAGCTCACGGCCGCGGACAGAAAATGGGCGTTCCGAAATGGAACGTAGGTGACGGGAATCGCCGCGCCGATGGGCGCGCCTTCGTGCACCATCGGAACGGCGATGCGCTCGTCGGTGAGCGCCGAACCGCCGATTCGGCGAAACACGTCGAGCTTGAGATGAAGGAAATCCCGGGACCCCAGAGCATCGGCTACTGCGCGCGCGGCCCGCAGTTCGCGGTCTTCCGTGCGCTGGCCATAGCCACAATGAACTACATAAATTTCAAACTCTCGAGCCGCCAGCGCCGCACATACGCAGGAGTCCATGCCTCCTGACAGGCAAACGACAGCGCGCTCTCTTGCCCTCTGCACCACTCATTATCGTAACGCGGTCCATGGATTCTCCGCATGATTACGCGGCAGCCGCAGTATTCAGGTCACTGGCGGTACGACGCCGGTCGGCCGCACACTCGGAGCGAGTCATGGGACGCATCTCGCGCCAGGAGTAGGGCAGTTCCTCGCCGCAGTCCAGGCACACGGTGTAGCAGTTCTTGTTCAGAGTGAACGGACGCGTCTGGCTGCGATGCGGGCATCCGAATAACAGGTCAAGGCAGGTGTGAATCATCGTCTTCCTCCTTCGCGGCCAGATCATCACTGCTGATCTGTGTCCGACGGCGGAATAGATGGGTTGGGACCCTACATCTGCTCCCCATCTTCCGGGATGGTTCGAATGTACTGTGATCGCCTGCCGGTATCTATGGCGCAACAGCCACTTCTGACCCTCAATGACGTAACGGCATAAGTGACCTCAGTTGCAGGGGTGGGTTGTTACCATGGGGGGGTTACGACCGTCCGAATCTGGGTCGTTAACACCCCTGAATGCAATGCGAGCGACGCGGGTGGGAGGCGAGCGGACCTGGTCTTCGCGGTTACCGGAGACCGATGGACCCGGTTGTGGAAAAGGTCAACAAGGGAAGGGCGCGACGGCTCATTCGGGGTTCGGCAGGAAGCGATAGCCGACGCCGCGGATGGTTTGCAGGTGCTTCGGGGCGGCAGGATTTTCTTCGAGGTAACGGCGCAGGCGCACGATGAAGTTGTCGATGGCGCGGGTGTCGGTATCTTCGCGCACATGCCAGACCTGCTCCAGCAGTTCCTTGCGGGAAACAATACGGTCACGGTTACGAATTAAGTAGCGGAGCAGGTCGGCTTCCATCAGCGTGAGGCGGACGGTGCGTCCCAGGGCGTGGAGTTCCAGCGCTTCGAAATCGATGCGGCGGCCGGCGAAAGAGAACTCGTCAAGCTTGTCGCCGGCTGCCGGAGGACTATCGGCGGTACCGCTTTTTTGCGTCCAGGCCATGCGCCGGAGCAGCGCGTTGAGGCGCGCCAGGAGAACGTTCAGGTCGAATGGCTTGGGCAGGTAGTCGTCGGCTCCGGCTCCGAATCCTTTCACGACATCTTCGGCGCGGCCACGCGCGGTGAGCATCAGGATGGGTGTGTAGTTTTCCTGGCGGCGCAGCGCGGCGGCGACTTCGAATCCGTCTTTGCCGGGGAGCATGACATCGAGGACAACGGCGTCGAAGGAACCCTTGCGAATGGTTTCGAGCGCGGCGTCGCCATCGGCTTCGACGCTGACCTCGTGACCTTCGGCCTGCAGATTGAAGAGCAGTCCCTGGGCGAGGTTGGATTCGTCTTCGACCACCAGCAGGCGCGCCATAGCTTCACTTCCCTTCCACTACCGGGGTCAGGATACGCGGCAGTTCGAGGCTGATCGTTGCGCCGCGGCCCTCTCCGGCGCTCTGCGCGGTGGCGTCGCCCCCATGCTGGCGCGCGATGGTGCGGACGAGATACAAACCGAGACCGGTGCCTTTGGTGCGCAGGACGTTGCGCGCAGGCACGCGATAAAAGCGGCGGAAGATGCGCTTGAGGTGCACAGGCGAGATGCCGATTCCCTGGTCGGTGACGCTGATGCGAACCCAGGCATCGTGCATGATCTCGAGGGTGACGCGCACCTGCACGCCGTCCGGCGAATACTTGACGGCGTTGCCCAGGATATTGAGAACGGCCGTTTGCAGTTCGTCGGGATCGCCGCGCACGATCATGGGGAGGCTGGTGTTCTCGATGTGGAGCGTGATGGCGTTCTCGTCGAGGTGGTGCCGCTCGAGGGTGAGGCGGACACAGTCCTCAGCGAGGGCGCGCATATCGACCGGGACACGAACGTGGGAACGCGCGCGCTGACCGACCTCTCCGGCCTTGAGCACCTGTTCGACGGTGGCCATGAGGCGGTCGCTGTCGGCGAGCATGCGCGTGTAGAACTCGTTGCGCTGTGCTTCGTCGAGATGGCGGCGTTGCAGGGTTTCGAGGTAGAGCCGGATGGAGGCGACGGGGGTCTTGAGCTCATGGGTGACGGCGCTGAGGAAGGCGTCGTGGCGTTCGTTGCGGCGCACTTCACGGACGAGGAAGATCGTGTTCAGGGTTACTCCGGCGATGAGCAGAAGAAAAAAAGGGATGCCGATGGCAAGCGGAACGATGCGGCGCCAGTTGAGGAGAATCCAGGTGACGTTGAGGGTGACCGCGACGCCGATGAGGCACACGCCGAGCAGCGTGAACAGGACCATGTTGCGGCGGCGGCCGGAGATGCGCATGCGTGCAAGCGAAAGCGCCCGCCACGGGGCTTCCGCGCGGGCGCTATTCATTGTCGCAGGAGATGCGGGGAGGCGCTAAGCGACGCCGGCCGGCTTGGGGTTCTGAGGGTCGTACTGGGCGACTTTGACGTCCTGCGCTAGGCCGATCTTTTTGAAGAGCCAGATCAGGTAGTAGTTGACGTCCATCTCGTACCACTTGAGGCCGTGACGGGCGGAGACCGGGTGGGCGTGGTGGTTGTTGTGCCAGCCTTCGCCGCCGGTGATCAGGGCGACCCACCAGCTATTGCGCGAGTCGTCGCGGGTCTGGAAGCGGCGCGAACCCCACATGTGCGTGGCGGAGTTCACCAGCCAGGTGGCGTGCAAGCCGATGGTGGAGCGCAGGAAGATGCCCCACAGGAGGCCAGGGAATCCGGCGACGGCGAAACAGATGGCTCCGGCCACCAGCACCGGAACCCAGTGGTATTTGCTGAGCCAGACGTAGAAGCGGTCGCGAATGAGGTCGGGAACGTAGCGGGACAAAGCGGTGGTCTGGGAGTGCAGGGAGTCGCCGAACATGATCCATCCGGCGTGGGCCCACCAGCCACCCTCGTGGGGGGTGTGCGGATCGCCCTCATGGTCGGAGAGCTGATGATGCACGCGGTGAACGCTGACCCAGTAGATGGGCCCGCCCTCGAGGGCGAGCGTGGCGCAGACCGTCATGACGTATTCGAGCCACTTCGGCACCCGGTAGCCGCGATGCGTGAGCAGGCGGTGGTAGCACATACCGATGCCGATGTTGTAGGCGAGAAACCAGAGCACGGCGAAGCAGGCCGCGGCTTTCCACGAGAACATGAAAAGAGCCGCGATGGCTCCGATGTGGAAGATGGCCATATAGACGACCATGCCAATGCTCAGTTTGGTGCCCTGGGCTTTGCGTCCGAGATTCGGCATGGCGGGCGGGATCGGTACCACCCGGTGTGAAGACGCGGAGGCGGCAATCGTAGGCTGATCAAGAGGAGTTGTAGCCATGGAGGGTATGAAGTCCAAACAGAACTGGAATTGCGGCGTCGAGATGCGCCGCTGTTTCAACCCTACCAGCCCAGGGCGGGTCAGGGATGTAACACTTTTGTAAGCCGACCGGGATTAATCTGGGAGCGCCTGCTTTCCTGATCGATCGACCTTCGGAGAACTTCATCTGCAATGAGACAAGTCGCCCTCGCTGTTGCACTGATTGGTCTGGTACTGCCGGCCGCCTTCGGACAGAGCATTCCCCTACCCAGCAGCAAACAAATTGTTGAGCCGGTGCCAGGTTCGCCGCAGATGCTCAATAGCCTGCCGATGGCCTGCGCGTGGTCGCCGGATCATCGCTACCTGGCGCTGGTGAACGCCGGGTTCGGCACGGCGGAATCGAATTACGAGCAGTCGGTTGCGATTCTGGACACGCAGTCAGGGAAGCTGACGGATTATCCGCTGGAACTGACGGATGTGCTTTCGCCGCAGACCCTCTACTCAGGCATTGCGTTCTCCGGGGACGGTTCGCGGCTCTACGTGAGCTTCGATTCGATCAGCGAGCCGACGGGCGGCAAAGAGGATCAGACGGGGAATGCGATTGGCGTCTACCGCTTCGATGGTGAGTCGCTGACGCAGGAGCGGATCATTCCGGTGCCGCTGCGATCGCTGCCCACGGGAAAGCTACAGCATCACGGCGGTATGAAGCTGCCGGAGAACCAGGCGATTCCGGCGCCGGCGGGGCTGGCGGTGGTGAAGGGGCGTGGCGGTGAGGCGCTGCTGGTGGCCGATGAGTACTCCGACGATGTGCTGCTGATCGACGGGGACTCCGGCAAGCTTCTGAAACGGTTAGACTTATCGGCGGGGACAGTGATTCCGACGACGTATCCAGTTGCAGTTGCCGCGGCCAATGATGGGAAGCGCGCATGGGTGGCGCTGTGGAACGGGTCGGCGGTGGCCCAGCTTGACCTTCGGACGGGCGGCGTTACACAGAGGCTGTCCTTGCTGCCTGGGACGCGTGCTACGGACCCTGGTTCTCACCCGGTGGCGATAACGCTGAGCCCTGACGGGCGGATGCTTTACGTCGCGCTGGCGAATCGCGATGCCGTTGCGGCCGTGGACGTGAGCGGCGCGACGATGCGCGTGGCGCGCATGTACGACACGCGCCTGCCGGGGCAGACGCTGTTTGGAGCCATGCCGGACAGCGTGGCCGTCTCGGAGGACGGGAAGACACTGTACGCGGCGAACTCGGGGTCGGATGCGGTGGCGGTCTTCGATCTGCAAGGCCCTGCGAAGAGCGGCAACCAACGCATGTCGGCGGCCGGCTTCATCCCGACGGAGTGGTATCCGACGGTGGTCGCGACACAGGGCGGAAAGCTCTACGTCGCGACGGGAAAGGGCAAGGGCACGGGGCCAAATGCGGCGCCGCAGCCGAAGGCGCCGCATCCCTCGCCGCACGAGACGAAGCGGCTGGACCGGCCACATACCTATATCGCCACGATGCTGCATGGATCGCTGGCGACGATCGATGCGGAGCAGGCGCGCGGCGAATTGGCGGACCTGACGCGGCAAGTGGTGGAGAGCAACATGATGAACGCGGCGCAGAAGACGATTGCGTTTGTGGGCGGCGGGAACCCGATCAGGCACGTAATCTACATCATTAAGGAGAACCGGACGTACGATCAGATCCTCGGCGACCTGGGCACGGGCGACGGCGATCCGTCGCTGACGATGTACGGCGCGGAGATCACGCCGAATTTGCATGCGCTGGCGAAGCAGTTCGGAGTGCTGGACAACTTCTACGATTCGGGCGAAGTGTCGGGTGACGGGCACGTGTGGTCGACGGC
>DATGJK010000537.1:0-9125 GCA_035295245.1 Acidobacteriaceae bacterium | reverse complement strand
CAATCATGCTTGTGCGATACCAGACGGCCCGTGCATTCGTATCCGGGCCGCAGATGGCATTGGCTTCAAGACCGATAGAAACATGTTCGGGAACTCTGGCCTGAAGGTCGCGTGTCCGCTGCCAAAAAGTCTTCAGGTCATCCGCTTCAACCTCTGGTACAGGTTCTCCTGGATTGCCCAGGAATGAAGGCGCATTTCCCATGGCATCCGGCATCGATCACGACTCCCGTCCCGTGGGTGCAATCGAGTCCCCGTACGACAATGCAGTGACAGACAGAAGACGACCGCATGACACCGCGAGGCACTGCGCTCCTTAGTCTGCCAATGAGCAGCATTGACCGTTGATCAGGATACTCTGCGGCTCACTCCGGTGGCAGCCATCCCTTTCCCAATTCGCGCTGTGTGGCTTGCGATGGCGCTGATGATTTGCAGTGCAGGTCAGGCACAGGTCATCGACACCTCGACCGCCCCCGGGGGACCGTCCACCTATGTTGCCATCGACAGCTGGGTCTATCCCGCGCTCGACCGCCTAGCGGCCGACGGATACGTGGAGACGGCATTCTCAAGTCTTCGTCCATGGACGCGCAACGAGTGCGCGCGGCTGACCCAGGAAGCCGAAGATCAGATGGACGAGCGAGCCGCCGGCTCCGATGCGCGGCGTTTGCTCGATGCGCTGCAGCGGGAATTTGCACCGGAGCTGGGCGATTCCGACCCGGCACGCCCGAGGTGGCAGATTGAATCCGTCGATCAGCGAACGACAGTGATCGCGGGACGGCCGCTGACGGACGGATTTCATTTTGCCGAAACGCTGACGGACGATGAGGGGCGTCCGTTCGGGCGGGGAGTGAACCTGTACTCGGGCGTGTCGGTTCGCGGATCGGCGGGGCCGTTCGCGGGTTCCATTCGCACGGAGTTCCAGCGCGCGGCAGCGGCTCCGGCGCCTGACGCGTTTGCGCAGCAAAGGATCGCGGCTGCCGATTTCACATCGCCCGCGGCGGCGGGTCCGATTTCGGGAATCGCGCGCGGGCGAGTTCTGGAGGGCTACGTCGCGTTCGGCTTCGCCAACAACCAGCTCACGTTCGGCCGGCAGTCGCTGTGGTGGGGACCGGCGCGGAGCGGGGCGACGCTGTTCAGCAACAACGCCGAACCCATCGACATGCTGCGCTACGACCGGGTTCGCCCCTTTCTTCTGCCTGGATTTCTGAGGATTATCGGCCCGCTTCGCGCGCAACTCCTGATTGGCCGCCTTTCCGGTACGCAGTTTCTGCGCGCGACCAGCACTCTCTATGGAAGACCGGGATTTGCTCTCGGCGATCAGCCGTTTTGCACGGCGAGAAGCTCTCGTTTCATCCGACGCCGAACCTGGAGTTCAGCGCTTCGCGGACCACGATATTCGGCGGTCCAGAAGCGCCGGTGACGATGGCCTCTTTTCTGCGGAGCCTTTTTTCCCCCAGCGTCGCCAATGGGAAAAAGGATCCCGGAGATCGCCGCTTCGCGTTCGACGCGAAATACCGCATTCCGGGAATGCGCTCGTGTCTGACCGGATATTTCGACGGATTCTCAGAGGACCAGGTTTTTCCGCTGTTGTATCCCACCGAAAGCGCATGGATTCCGGGGTTCACCTGGCAGTGTGTCCCGCACGTGCCGCGGCTCACGATTCGCGCGGAAGGACTGATGTCTCCGCACCGGGATCTGGAGTTTCCTGGTTTCTTCTACTTCAACATTCATTACCTGAGCGGCTATACGAATCAGCGCCAGCTGATCGGCAGCTGGATCGGGCGCGAGGCGAATGGCGAGCAGTTGTGGACGACGTGGAATCTCTCTCCCCAGTCTTCGATTGAAGTCAGCGGGCGCAGCATGACGGTCAGCAGGGAGTTTCTGAGCGGGGGATCGCTGCACGACCTGCGTGTCGCTGCCGATCTGGCGATTCGGCCCGCATGGCAACTCAGGGCTGAAGAGCAGACGGAGTGGTGGCGATTCCCGCTGCTCTCCGCGGTCCCTCAGCGCAACGCAGCCTTCACGGTGCAACTCTCGTACAGGCCGCCGGGGAAGGTGCAGTGAAATCAGGATGGGGAGAGCGCGGGCAGCGACGCGTCGGCTGTTTGCGTTGAGGCTGATTGTGCTCGCGCCCGCAAACCCGAGATCAGGCCATGGCAGCGGTTTCCAGCTCGCTGGCCTCGCGGCTCTCGTCGGCGGCGGTTTCGGCACGAGTCATGGGACGCATTTCACGCCAGGAATAGGGCGTCTCGTGGCCGCAGTCAAGACACACGGTGTAGCAGTACTTATTCACCGTAAAGGGACGGCTCTGGCGCTGATGCGAACATCCGAAAAGCAGATCAAGGCAGACGTCAATCATTAATTCCTTCTCCATGGCGCAGTCGATTCGTAACCGGCTGAGTCCAGCGACGGAACAGATGGGAGGAGCACGATAACTTGACCTCCTCATCTTCCCAGCATGGTTCAACTGTAGCTGCTCGCCTCCCGCGCCTCCATGCCGCGATAGCCTACTTTCAGCGATCTATCCGGTTATAGTCATATGACCGGAGTTGTAATTACTGCTGATTATTCGGTGGCGGTTACGAGGGTAGCCGTCCACGACGATACTTTCGCTAATTCATTGTTTGACCTTGTTTTGCAGCGGTGTGCTCGTCTTCGCCGGCAGCGTTCTCATTGGCTCTCAAGCCGTAGCAGCATCGTGGAGAGCGCCGCTCGCGCGCTTCAGCGTTCGCCCCATTTGAGTTTGGAGCGCAGCACGTCGAAGAAGCCGTTTTTGCTGATGCGCACCAGCTTGACGCAATGGTCGGAGCGGCGGCAGCGCAGCTCGTCGTCGATGCGCAACTGAACTGCCTCCTGGCCGTCCACGGTGAGAAACGTCTGTTCGGGCACGCCCTCGATGCGCACGAGGATACGCGCCTTGCCGGGCACAACGATAGGCCTCAGCGTGAGCTGATGCGGGCAGATAGGCGTGACGATCAGGGTATCGACGCCGGGAACGAGGACCGGTCCGCCGGCGGCGAGCGAATAGGCGGTTGAGCCGGTAGGAGTGGCAACGATGACGCCGTCGGCGCGGAAGCTGGCGGCGAGCTGATCGTCGATCTCAACGCTGAACTGGCCCATGCGGGCGATGGCGCCTTTGGCGACGACAACGTCATTGAGGACATCGTGCTCGCGATGCAGTTTGCCTTCGCGCCACAGCTCGGTGTGAAGCATGGTCCGCGATTCAATGGCGCAGCACTTGCTGTTCCACGCTTCGAGATGCGTATAGAGGTCGGAGAGGCGGACTTCCGACAAAATGCCGAGGGCTCCGAGGTTGACGCTGAGGATAGGCACGCCGGTTTTGGCGAAGACGCGCGCGGCTGCCAGCAGGGTTCCGTCGCCACCGAGCACGATGACCAGCTCGGGGTTGAAGGCAGCCATGTCGGGGCGCGGGGCAACCGATTCGTCGAGAACATAGGTGGCGCTGACCGGATCGAGCAGCGGCTCCTGTCCATGAGCTTTGAGCCACATCACCAGTTCCGGAAGCAGCTGGCGGAGTTCTTCCTTCTGCGGCTTGGAAATGATGGCGACGCGCGGCATGAGGTTAAGTGTAGCGGAGCAGCGAAAAGGTGGTCAGGGATGAAGCGCCAGCGGTTCAGGCGAGAGCGGAAAAGGCGTGGCCCGTGCACACCGCGGCCTGCTATACTCGCGCCCTCTCCATGAGGTGCCTATGAGAGAAAGGCCCCGGCCTTTTTACGGGTGGACTGTGGTCGCCACGGCCGCGGTCGGGCTCTTCTTCAGCGCTGCGCCTATCATTGTGTACTCCTTTGGGGTGTTTCTGAAGCCGATGGCCGACAGCTTCCACGTGGGCCGCGGCGCCGTGTCGATGGCGTTCATGATCCACAATGTGGTTTCGGCGTGCTGCGCACCGCTGGTTGGCTATCTCATCGACCGGTATGGAGCGAGAAGAGTGGTGCTGCCTGGCCTGGTCGCCCTGGCCGCAGTCCTGGTTTCCGCCGAACTGATCGGCTCGCGTTTGTGGCAGCTCTACGCTTTCTATCTGGCGCTGGGGGCGACCGGGGTGGCGACGGGACCCGTGCCCTACAGCGCGGTCACCGCCCGGTGGTTTGACCGGCGCCGCGGAATTGCCCTGGGACTGATCATGTTCGGCATTGGCATCGGGAGCACGGTAGTGCCGCCACTGGCACAGCATCTGATTGCACGGCTGGGATGGAGGAGCGCGTATGCCTGCTGGGGAGTTGCAACTCTGCTCATCCCCCTCGGTCTGGTCTCGGCCCTGCTGGTGGATGGGCCGGAGAAACGGGGGCTTCTGCCGGACGGGGCCGAAGCGGCGGGGACAGAGGCGGATCGTTCCGGCCTGCGCGGCCTGGCGAGCGCTCCGGTGGCTCCAGGAATGGAATGGCGGGAAATCTGGCGCACGCGCACGTTCTGGCTGCTGATTACAAGCTTCATGCTGGCTGGAGCGGCCGCGCACGCGTGTGTTCTGCACATCGCGGCGCTGCTGAACGATCGGGGACTAAGCGCGCAGAGCGCCGCCCTGGGATCCGCGGTGGTGGGTCTCGCTGTGATGCTGGGCCGCTTTGGATCGGGATATCTGCTGGACCGCATCTTCGGACCGCGTGTGGCCGCAACGCTGTTCGGCGCGGCGGCCATGGGAATCCTGATGCTCTGGACCAGCCACAGCGCCGGGAGCGCACTCGCGGGTGCGTTCTTCGTGGGGCTGTCCCTGGGAGCCGAGGTCGATGTCGTGGCCTTCCTGATGAGCCGGTACTTCGGCCTGCGATCGCTTGGTATCTGTGTGGCTGCGGGTTTTGCGGGCTTTGTGCTGGCTGGTGGCATCGGCACGTTCCTGATGGGCGCCGGCTTCGACGCGACACGATCCTATACGGTTCCGCTGGCCGGTTTTTTTGTCGCGATGCTGATTGCCGCCGGGTTGATGACGCGGCTTGGACCCTATCGCTATGCCGTGATGTGCCTCAGTGAGGATGTGTCGATGGTGAAGGCAGGTGCAGCATGACGGGAATTGCGGAGGCGACCGTGCAGGCGGGCTCGCCGGAATTGCAGTTGCTGCAGATGACGCATGGCGTCATCCTGCATCACGCGGTGTGCGCAGCGGCCCGGCTGAGAGTGGCCGATTTGCTCAAGGACGGCGAGCGCAGCACCGAGGATCTGGCGCGTCAACTCAACGTGCATGAAGATGCGCTGTACCGGCTGCTGCGATTTCTGGCCGGGCAGGGAGTTTTTGTCGAGAGCGGACCGCGCAGGTTTACGAACAGCGATTTGTCGCAGACGATGCGCAGCGACTGGCCGGGTTCGGTGAGGCCCGTCCTGATATTCCGGGCCACGCACTTCTATCTGGGAGCCTTCCATGAGCTGACTTACAGCGTGGAGACGTCGAAAGCGGCTCGCGAGAAAGTGCTGGGCATGAATGGATTCGAATATCTGCGGCATCATCCGGAGGAAGCGCAGATGTTCGATGAGGCGATGACGGCGATCACTTCGATCATGGCTCCGTCGATCGCACGCGCCTACGATTTCGGCCAGTGGGAGACGCTGGCGGATGTCGGAGGCGGCAACGGCCTGTTCCTGGCAGCGATTCTGAAGGCGCATCCGCGGCTCAGGGGGGTTCTGGCGGATTTGGAGCACGTGATTCAGCGCGCGCAGCGACGCGGATTCCTCTCAGGAGAACTGGCCGCGCGGGCGAGTTTCGCACCGTGCGACTTCTTTGGCGAGGTGCCCGCCGGATGCCGGGCGTATGTGATGAAGAGTGTCATCCACGACTGGGACGATGAGGCGTCGATCAGAATTCTTCGGAACTGCCGCCGTGCCGTTCCGGAAGACGGCGCTTTGCTGCTGGTCGAGCATTCACTGGGCGAGAGCAACGAGCCTTCGCTGGGCAAAGCGACGGATCTGATCATGCTGGTGGGAACGGGCGGGAAAGAACGAACAGTGGAGGAATACGCGGCGCTGCTGGCCAGCGGAGGATTTCGCCTGAGGCACACAATCAGCGTGGGCCACAGCCTGATTCTGGAGGCCATGCCGGACTAAGGTGTTCGCCGGTCCTGCAGGCAAAACGGCCGGCAGTCGCCGGCCGCTGCTTCGGATGATGCGGCGATTAGGTGGTTGGGCGGCTCTGTACGGCAAGGAACTGCGCCGGAACAGGGGTGCTGCTGCCGTTGATCAGGTGCGGATTGATGGTCTTCGTGTCTTTGAGGGTGGCGGTGTCGACCATGTGAACCAGGTTGTCGCCGCTCGTGCTGGCGAAGAAGATCGAACCGTCGGGAGAGAAGATGCCGGCCACGGGAGCAGCGGCTCCCGAGGACAGCTGGACCGTTCCCTGAGTGCCGAAGGCGCCGGTGGTCGTACTGGGCACGTAGTACGGGAGCAGGCCGGTTGCGCCACTTCCCTGATAGGTGACGAAGGCCAGGTTGGAGTAGGGCGAAACGAGGACCTGGTCGATTTCGCTGGCCGTGACCGGCAGCGCCGCTGTGTTGAAACTAGTATTCAGGGTCAGGGCCGGGCCGTTGAATGCCGGACAGGCTCCCTGGGGAACGCCTGGCGGACCGGAAGCCGACTGCTGCAGCCAGATGTCCGCAAGGGTGCTGCCGTTCGCGCCCAGGATGTGGTTGCCATCCGGAGTGGGGGCGATCTGGCTGGTGTTGACGGCGGTGTCTCCCGCGTGAGGATAAAAGATGGGGTTGGAACTGGCGTTGGGACAATAACTGCGCGCAGCGGTGGTATTGCCGCTGAAGAAAGCGGCGACGCCGGGTGTGGTGACCGCGATGGAACCGCCGCAGAACGGATCCCAATTCGGATTGTAGGCAGGGTAAGCGGCCGAGCCGCCAGCTTCGAGAGGGCAGTTATAGGCGGGCTGGTTGGAAAGCGGGTAGCTGGTCCAGCCGCTGTTGCTGTTGTTCACGAAGAGCGTGTTCTGCCCGGTGGCAGGATCCTGGCCGGTGATGTAGACGGTTTCCCCGTCGGGCGAATAGTCGGCCCGGTTAGCGATGCCGGCGGTGCTGGTTGCAGTGCCGCTGGCCGTTGAGTAGAGATAGATCACCTGGCGGAGCTGATCGTTGATAACCGCCGTCGCGCCGGTGGGGCTGACGGCCAGAACCACGCCGGGAACTCCGGTGACTTCCTTGGAGAGCTGGTTGTTGCTGGCGCTGTAGATCATCAGCTCGTGATAACTGCCGAAGTAAAGATCGGTGCCGGCGTCGTCCATCACCATGGAGTTAGGCGTGTAGGGCAGCTGGATGGGCGCGCCCACGGCTCCGGTGAGCAGATCGACCTCGGAGAAGTACTGGGACTGCGACGAGGCCATCCAGATTTTATTGCTGACGCGGCCGGGCGAATTGATGGTGACGATATTCGAGGTCACCGGCATTCCGTTCCCCAGAATGCCTGTCAGGTTGATGGGCGAGGGATTGCAGCTGGGCGGCTGGCATGTGGCGGTGACGTAGGCGTGACTGGGGAATGTGGCGGTCACGAGGCCGGCGTTGCTGACAGCCAGGTTCTGCGGCTGCGTAGAAGCGTAATTCAGCGTAAGGCCGGTGATGTTCACGCCGGCCGAATCCTTCACGGTGGCCTGTACCGTTTGCGGGGAGCTCGGCGTCACGGTTGCGGTGGTCGCTCCGTTGACCGCGAGGGAAATGCTGGCCGGGGGGCAGGTGGAGAAGTATCCGGCGGCAGAGGTCACGTCGGACGAAGCGGCGGAGACGATGGTGGAACCGGGGAGATTGGCGGTCGCGGTGCCGTTGGGATTCGAGGTGGTGGTGGAGGTGCCGGTGACCGGGTTGGTGTTGGTTGGGTTGGTGGTGTTGTTGATGGTAACCACGTTGCTGTTGTTGGCGGCGTACTGAATGGTTCCGATATTGGCGGCGGGGCTGGTGCAGGAAACCGTGGTCGGACTGCACAAGGTAACCCCACCGGGACCCAGAACCGTGGTCTCAGCCAGCAGCGACAGCGGGTTGCCGCTGGCATCGGCGAGAGTCTTGCTCTGCGAGATGCAGCTCGCCTGACTGGGGATGGTCATCGAGGTAATGGGCGGGTGGACGTAGATATTGACGGGGTTGGTGGTGACGCCTCCGCCGGAAGCGGTGATCTGAACCGTTCCGCAGCTGGTGCCGGTGCAGCCCTTGAAGGAGGAGAGCGTAGCGCCCGAGGGTGGCGTGCAGATGCTGAAGTCGGGGATGCCTCCGGGGCTGTTGCGGTTCCAGGTGCCGGCGCAGATCTGGCCGGTGGGAGAGACGTCAGCCAGCAGCAGGTTGGAGCTGGCGTAGGTCCAGGTCAGTACGGTGGCAGCGGAGCCTGTGCAGGTGTAGGCGGAGGGCGCGCCGATGGTGCCGGTTTGTCCCCAGGAGAGGGAGAGCCCGGTGGCTTCGGGGTTCATTGTGGCGTAAACGGCCTGGTTGCTGGTGACGCCGTAGGCATGGCCGTTTCGAATGCAGTAATTGTTTTGGTTGTGACCGCAGCCTGCAATGGAAAGGCCGACCGGAAGCGAAAAAGCGAACAGGACTGCAAATACAAAAAACCGCCGCATGAAACCTCCCCGCCGGAGCAGTCCAGCCACCCCGACGGTCGAAACAACCCAGCCGCTGCAGCGAATCGGGCAACCACGCCGGCCCTCAATGAGAGACGCGGGGCTCTCCTGTGCCGCCGGTCTTCCTTCGATACAGCACGCTGTCAAATTACCGGGTGCGATTCAGGATAACAGAGCAGAAGGGCCGCCAAAAAGCTGCCCCAGGGCACTGCCCAACGCCACCGGAACACGAAAACCCGTTTGCGAATCGACGCAGCCGGGATGATTGGGTGAGCAAGATGAGCAGGGCCGCTTCGCACTGTCCAAACTCTGCCAACACCGGAAGAAATGGGCAGCCGGTTCCAGGCCACGCTTACTGAGCCTGGGCCGTCTGGTGCGAGTCCGGCGACGGCGGCATATAGAGGTTGAACCATTCGATGGCCCGCTCGAGGACGTCGCGGCGGTGCTCGGGATTCACAAAGCCGTGACCTTCGTTCGGATAGACGACGAGCTGGGTGGTGACGCCGAGATCGTGGAGCGCATGCCAGAACTCGAAGGATTGCGGCGCCGGGCACTCGCCATCGCGGTCGCCGACCACGACAAGCGTCGG
>DATGJK010000536.1:0-5287 GCA_035295245.1 Acidobacteriaceae bacterium | reverse complement strand
GGAAATCTGTGTCGCTGTCGTAGAACACGCATGAATCGTTGCCGCCGACGCTGAGAGGCAGCCGGTCGGCATATCCGACGGCCTTTACGCCCGGGATGGCCGACACCGACTTCAGCATTTTCTGCTCCACTATGTGTTGGTCGTCCCCGGTGATCCCGGCCATGGCCAGGTCCGACTTGGCCAGGACTGCGTTTCGCGGTTCAAAGCCGAAATTGCTGTGCAGGCTGCGGACGAGGCCGCGGACGGCGACCAGCGAGGCTGTCACCAGCACGGCGCACACGGCGATTTGCAGGACCAGCAGCATGTCGCGAACCGTCACTCGCCGCATGCCGGTCATCGCCGCTCCGCCGGAGCGGATGATCTGCCAGGGATCCGAGCGCAGAACCTGGCGCACCGGCACCATTCCGAAGAGGAATCCGCTCACCAGAGCCAGCAGCAGCGCCAGCGCGTAGGTGCTCAAATCGGGATTCACCGGCACATTGATGGGAATGCCAGGAATCGGATTCCATGCGCTCAGCCAGCGCAGGATGGCAACGCTGCCCGCCATGCCCGCGATACCGCCGCCGATGGAAACCAGGACCGCTTCGGTCAAAAGCTGGCGGACAATGAGCCCTCGCGGCGAGCCCAGCGCCATGCGGACCGCAATCTCCTTCGCCCGGTCCGCTGCGCGCGCGGCAAAAAGACTGCCGAGATTCGCGCAAGCGGCGAGCAGAATCAAGCCCGCGAGCAGGGTGAGCCCAAGCATGAAGGCCCGCGCCGGCCGCCGGAGATAATCCCCCACCAACCCCGGACGCGCCAGGTTGAATTTCAGCCCGGTGTCTTCTTTTGGATCCTCTTTCGCCAGCGCCGCGGCGATGGTGTTCAGATCCGCTGTGGCTTGCGCCGGCGTGACGCCCGGCTTCAGATGACCGGCCACCCAGCTGAAATGCGACCCCCGCTCGTGAATCGGGTTCCAGCCTGACTGCACCTGCGGCATGTCCACGATCGGTATAAACAGCGCCGGCGCAAAGAACAGCTCTGTCCCGCGGAACCCAGGCGGCGCCACCCCGACGATCGTATAGGGATGTTTGTTGATCTGCACCACGCGCCCGACCGCCGACGGATCGCTGTGAAAGTGGCTCTTCCAGTAATCGAAGGCCAGCACAACATAGGGAACGCTGTTTTCTCCATGCTCGTCCGAGCTATGAAGGAAACGGCCCAGGTACGGATGAACCTCCAGCGTGTCGAAGTAGTTTCCGGCAACCATGTAGGGCCATGCCAGCGATGGAGTTTCGCCGCCGTTGTCCACTCCGACTGCGCCCTGGATGGAATAGGTAGTGAAGTTCTCAAAACTGCGGTTACGGTCACGCAGGTCGAGGTAGTCGGGATAAGACTGCGAAGGGGAGGCCTCTGTTCCCTGAAAAAGCCGCTGCAGCATGTAGAGGCTCTGCGACTGCGGCACATCGAGCGGATGCAGGATCAGGGCGTTCAGCACGCTGAACACGATTGCGTTCGCGCCAATGGCCAGGGCCAGCGTCAGCACCGCGGTGATGGCAAATCCCGGCGACTTGCGCAACTGGCGGACGGCCAACTTCAAATCGGAAATCATTGTGTTCGTCTCCCGAATGCCCACTGACCCAGCAACAGATACGGTAGAGACTCCGTCCGGGTTCCGTGAATGCTGTGTTCGGGCTTCTGTGCTCTCTGCTCCGCCCCCTGCTCTTCATTCCATGCGCAAGGTCTGCATGGGGTCCACGCTGGCCGCACGCCGCGCCGGAATCCATGCGGCCGCCAGCGCGATCAGGGTCATCAGCAGCGGCACCGCGCAGAACGTCACCGGATCAAGCGCCCGCACTCCGAACAGGAAGCCGCGCAGCAACTGCGTGGCAAAAGCCGCTCCCGCGAGCCCCAGCACGCATCCCGCCAAAGCCAGCGCCAGACTTTGCCGCACCACGTCGCGCACGATCTGCCAGCGTTGTGCGCCCAATGCCAGCCGAATGCCGATCTCGCGCGTGCGCCAGCTGACGATGTAGGCGATCAGGCTGTACACGCCAATGCCGCCAATCACCACTGCGAGACCGCCAAAAACCAGCAGCAGGACCGTCAGCGAGCGCGGCGCGGATTCCGAGGCTGCTACGACTTCATTGAGCGACTGCACGCGCGTGACCGGTACCTGCGGATCCACCTCGGCCGCGGTCTGACGCAGTGCCGCTGCCGCCTGTTCCAGGTTCGTACGGGTACGCAGCAGAACGTACATCGTCGAATGTTGGCGCTGAGGCGTCATCGGCAGGTAGACTTCGTCCCCGACGGCGCTTGCCAGGCTGCCCTCGTGCGTATTGTTCACAATACCGACTACCGTCATGGCTGCATTCGGCACCCATACTGCCGGCGTTGGCTCGTCGCCGACGTTGAGGATGTGGCGCCCCAGCGGATTTTGGTCGGGCCACAGCGCCTGTGCCATGTGCTCGCTGATGATCACCGCGCGACTGGTTCCGGACGCATCCTGCTCATCGAGGAGCCGGCCGCGCACCAAGTGAATGCCCAGCGTTGCGAAATAATCCGGAGTCACCGTACGTCCCGTGGCCAGAAGCGCTCCCTGGCGGGCGTCCCGCGGGTGCCCTTCGGCGTCGTAGACATAGTTCGCTGCGGGCCCATTGAGCGGCAGCGCATCGCTCAGCGCCACGTCCTCTTCCCCCGCCACGCCGTGCAGACGATTCAGCAGCGTCTGAAAAAACGCCTGGCAGCGGCCGTTGCCGGTCGCCCCGGCGCCTGTGGAAGCGGGACAGGCGGTCGCGTCCATCGACACCTCCGCCGTCACAACGCGTTCCGTCGTGAAGCCGGGATTCACCTGGGTCAGGCTCCAGAGGCTGCGCAGCAACAGACCGGCGCCCGTAATCACCACCACGGATAAGGCGATCTGCCCCACGACCAGCATCATGGAGATGCGGAACTGTCCGGCCTTGCCCGCCACGCTGCGGCTGCCGGAATGCAGTGACTCGCGCAGATTCGGCGAGGCCATGCGCAGAGCCGGAATCAATCCGAACAAAAAACCGGTCACCACCGAGGCTGCCGCTGCAAACAGGAAAACGGGCCAATGCAGCGAGACATCGCTCAAACGCGGTGTATCGGCGGGGAGCAGCGTTTTCAGCGCCTGGAGACTGGCAGCCGCAGCAACGAGGCCGACGAGGCCGGCGGTTGCGCCAAGCACCACGCTTTCGGAAAGCAGTTGCCTTACCAGTCGCCCGCCCGATGCGCCCAACGCGCTGCGCACCGCAATCTCCCGCTCACGTCCGGCGGCGCGAGCCAGCATCAGATTCGCCACGTTGGCGCAGGCAATCAGCAGGATGAATCCCACTGCGGCAAACAGCAGCATGAGCCTCGGACGCATATCGCCCACCTGCACTTCGAGCAGCGGCACTACCGTCGTTTGCGGCGCCCAGGTGTCCGGCATCCGCCAGGGAAAGAGAGGCAGCATCACTTGGTATAACCGGCGCAGTTCGCCTTGTGCCTGTTGCGGCGTCACCCCCGGTTTCAGCCGCCCGAACGCACGCAGGTCGAAGTTCTGCCACGGATCGAACGGATCGCCGCCTTTAAATGTCACCGGCGTCACAAACTGGGTATCCGCATAGGGGAAATGCACACCCGCCGGCATAACTCCAATGACGCGATGCGAGATGCCGTCGATACGGAGGCTCTGCCCAATGACGTCCGGGCTGCCCGCGAAATGCTGCCGCCAATAACCGTAGCTCAGCACCACAACCGGATCGCGGCTCGCCCGCTCGTCACCATGAGTGAAGAAGCGTCCCACCGCAGGATGCAGCCGCAGGGTATCCAGCGCATTGGCCATGACCTCGGCTCCGAAGACGCGGTCTGCCGCACTGGCATCGCCTACGTTCGACTCAGCATCCGGACCGAAAGCGCTGACTGCCTCGAAGGATGCGGAGTGCTCCCCGAGAGCCCGCACCCATCCTTTGGGGAAGGGAGAATTTGATGGGTTAGATCCGGCGCCGCTGACATACCCAATCCGCATCAGCCGGTCCTGCTGCGGAAAAGGCAGCGGCCGCAGCATGATGGAATCGATCACCGTGAAGATGGCCGTGTTCGCCCCGATACCGAGCGCCAGCGTCAGCACCGCCGTCAGCGCAAATCCCGGCGATTTCCGCAAGGCCCGCAACGCAAACTTGAAATCGTTCAGCATGACTTGTCCTGTTCTCTATTGCCTGTTCCCTGTTGCCGAATCCCTGTCTCTACTCCGCCCTTAACGCCTGCATCGGTTCCACTCCGGCCGCGCGCCGGGCTGGGATCCAGGCGGCAAATCCGGAGCAGGCCAGCAGAACCACGGCCGCTCCCGCGATGGCAATGGCATCCAGCGGACGAACGCCGTAAAGCAGACTGGCCAAGGTGCGCGTCAGGCCCGCCGCCGCAAGCAGTCCTGCCCCGATTCCAGGGAGCGCCAGCAGCAAGGCATGGCGCAAGGTGCGGAGTTGCACATGCTCCCGTGTCGCACCGAGCGCCATGCGAATGGCGATCTCGCGGGTTCGTTCTGCCACCGAGTATGCCAGGAGCCCATAAATCCCCACGAGGGCAAGCAGCAGCGCGATTGCGGCGAACGACGACAGGATAGCGGTATTGAACCGCCGCGACGATTCCGTCGCCGCCACTACCTCGTCCATGGTGTGCAGGTCGGTGATGGCCAGCAGCGGATCGGCGCGGTGCACTACCTGGCGGAAGCTCTGCTCCAGCGCCCCGGGATCGCCGGCCGTTCGAACCACCACACGTAATCCACCGACAACGCCAACCATCGCCGAAAGCGGACCCAGATCAGCTGCGGCCTGGGAAACCGGCTCATAGGTCTGCATCAGCTGCTCCTGGTCGAGCGGATTCGCCTTCACATCTCCCACGACTCCCACGATGGTCATCGGCGGCAGCGGGTTCTGGTAGCTCGGGCCGCATTTCACGTGCATGCCGACCGGATCTTTGCCCGTGAAGTATTGTTTCGCAAATGACTGGCTGACGATCATCACCAGCGGAGCGCCGGGCCGGTCATCCGCCGCGGTAAACGCCCGTCCGCGCAGTACTGGAATGCGCAGCGTCCGGAAGTAATCGCCGAAGGTGAGATAGTTCGACGCGAAGAGCCACTTCTCGCCGGGCCGTCGGACGTATCCCTCAGCCGACAACAGCCGGCTGGAGTTGCGCCCAATCACCGGAATGTTGGACGAGAATCCGACCGCCTGCACCCCCGGCACCTGCTCGAGCCGCTGCTGCAGCGCCGAATAGAATTCATCCACCTTTTGCTGGCTGGGGTAAT
>DATGJK010000535.1:0-2667 GCA_035295245.1 Acidobacteriaceae bacterium | reverse complement strand
TTTCAACAGCTTGAGCCCAAATCCTGGAGACCACTGCTGTGCCGAGCGCGATTCGCCGTCAGCGGCCTTTCCCCCACTGTAAATCGCCTCGGCAAATCCTGCAGAGGCTCACTCCGAACTGATCGCTGAATACTGATCGCTGATCGCTCCGTTGCACCCTGCAGCCCTCCTCGCGCATCCTTTATGATCGAAGACGCGAAAAAATGTGCGGGCTCTGCCGCCCGCGCGGCCCCGGAATCTTCCACTAACGAAATTTCGCAGGAGGATCGCTTTGGCACACGAAGTTCCACCTCTTCCGTACGACTACTCCGCGCTGGAACCCCACATCGACGAACAGACGATGCATCTGCATCACGACAAGCACCATCAGGCGTACGTCACCAATCTGAACGCCGCCATCGAGAAGCATCCCGATCTCGGCAAGCACTCCGCCGAAGACCTGCTCCGCAATCTGAACGCGGTGCCCGAAGACGTGCGTACCACCGTCCGCAACAATGGCGGCGGTCACGTCAATCACTCCATGTTCTGGGCCATCATGAAGCCCAACGGCGGCGGCCCGCCCACCGGCGCGATCGCCGATCAGATCAAGAAAGACTTCGGTAGCTTCGACGATTTCAAGAAGCAGTTCAACGAAACTACGGCGAAGCAGTTCGGCTCCGGCTGGGGCTGGCTGATCTGGGAGGGCGGTAAGCTCAAAGTCACCACCACGCCCAACCAGGACAATCCGCTATCCCAGGGACACTTTCCCATTCTCGGCAACGATGTCTGGGAGCACGCCTACTACCTCAAATACCAGAACCGCCGCCCCGATTACCTCGCCGCCTGGTGGAACACGGTCAACTGGGACGAAGTCAACAAGCGCTTCGCTCAGGCAAAGAAGTAAACCTCAGAAATAGTTTCATTGCGAGAAGCCCGCTCCAGGGCTTCTCGCTTTACGCTTCTCCGAACAAGGCCCGTCATTCTGAGTGAAGCGAGTTCCAACGCTTCCGACGTCGAGTTCTCGTCGACAATTCCTGATCACTGATCACTCATCACTGAGGCCCTGACCGCCTCTCTGCCCGGCCGCCGATGTATCATTCCCCCGTCCAACATTCCCTTCCCGGAGGATTCCTCCTGATGCGCATCGCGCGCCCCGCCCTTCTGACTGTACTGCCCGCACTCCTCGCCGGCACTCTCTCCGCACAGACCGCCGCGCCCAAACCTGCGCCGCACGCCTGGGTCGGGACCTGGGCCGCGTCGCCCCACAGCGATTCCCGCCGTGAGCCGCCCACACTCATCGATTCCACCCTCCGCGAAATCGTCCACACCTCCATCGCCGGCAAGACGCTCCGCGTCCGCTTCACCAACGAGTTCGGCACCGAACCCCTGCGCATCGACGCCGCCAGCATCGCCACTGCATCCAACCCGCCTGCTCCCCACCCGATCGTGCGTCCCGTTGCCCCTGGCGCTCTGGCGCCTTCCACCATCGCTGATCCCTCCGTCACGGCCATTGACACCGCCTCGCTCCACAACCTCACCTTCAACGGACAGCCCTCCGTCGTCATCCCTGCCGGCGCGCAAATCCTCAGCGATCCTGTCGATTTCGCCACACCCGCCTTCGCCAACCTCGCCATCAGCCTCTATCTGCCGGTGCAGGAGATCAGCGACGTCACCGTCCACGGCGATGCCGCTCAGGACAACTTCCTCGTCCGCGGCAACCATGTCAGCGAGCCGACGCTCACCGGCGCCGATACCATCACTTCCTGGTACTTCATCAAAGGCATTGACGTCCAGCCCGCCGAGTCCCGCGCCGCCGCCGTCGTCGCCTATGGAGATTCCATCACCGACGGCGCCTGGGCCACGCAAAACGCCAACCACCGCTGGCCCGACTACCTTGCGCAGCGTCTGCATGACAACCCCGCCACCGCAAACCTTTCCGTGCTCGACGAAGGCATCGGCGGTAACTGCGTCCTCATCACCTGCACCGGAGTCAACGCCCTCGCCCGCTTCGACCGCGATGTGCTTTCCCAGGCCGGCGTGCGCTACGTCATCGTCCTCGAATCGATCAACGACATCGGCACCATGCATCGCCGCAACCGCCCCGACTACCACCTCAACGCCGAGGATCTGGAAACCGGCCTCGCGCAGCTCGTCGCCCGGGCTCACGAGCACGGCATAAAAGTCTTTGGAGCGACGCTTACGCCCTATCAGGGAGCCGGCTATTACACCGAGGAAGGCGAGCAAATCCGCGAGGCCGTCAATCGCTGGATTCTCTCCAGCGGCGTCTTCGATGGCGCCATCGACTTCGACAAAGCCACTCGCGACCCCGACCATCCCCTGACCTTCGCTCCGGCCTACGACAGCGGCGACCACCTCCACCCCCACGATCCGGGATACGCCGCCATGGCCAACTCCATCGACCTCACCCTCTTCCGCTAACGAAATCGGGTTGCCCCATTCTTGTCGCGCACGTAGTTCGCGCGACAGGGTGGCTCAACGTTCTTTTCGATTTGTCATCCTGAGCGGAGTTCGCTCGGGCCAGCGAACGAACGCAGTCGAAGGACCCGCATTTTGCTCTGTCATCCTGAGCGGAGTGGAAAGCGCGAAGCGTCGCCGCCTGGACGGCTAGTCCCACAACCCCTGCTCGCGATCCTTCTCTGCCGCCGCGATCTGCTCCGGCTTCCCCAG
>DATGJK010000534.1:0-17613 GCA_035295245.1 Acidobacteriaceae bacterium | reverse complement strand
TTACGAACCGAACGCCTTTGCCCGCGGTCTCCGCAAGCGGCGCAGCTTCACCATTGGGGTCATGGTGCCGGAGATCAGCGAAGGTTACGCGGCCACCGTGCTGGGTGGCATTGAGGATGCGCTGCTGCAGGAAGAATTCTTCTACCTGGTTGTCAGCCATCGCCATCGCTCAGACCTGCTTCAGGAATATCCGCGCCTGCTGCTCTCGCGCTCTGTCGAGGGGATTATTGCCGTCGATACACCAATTGCAGGGGAGTTGCCTGTGCCGGTGGTCGCTGTCTCGGGTCATAGCCGGAATAACCGCGTGCTGCGCATTGAGCTCGATCACCTCACAGCAGCGCGGCTGGCTCTGACGCATCTGCACGATCTCGGTCACCGCCGCATCGCCTTCATCAAAGGCCAGACCTTCAGCTCCGACACCCGCGTCCGCTGGGACGCGATCCGCCGCGTCTGCTCGACGCTGGACATCCGGATCGATCCCAATCTCGTCGTGCAGCTCGAAGGCACCGCTCCGGGAAGCGAGCCGGGGCACGTCGCGGCGCAGAAGCTGTTGTCGCGGGGCGCTCGCTTCACCGCAATGTTTGCGTTCAACGATGCTTCGGCTATTGGGGCGATTGCCGCTTTGCACGAAGCGGGGCTGCACGTGCCCAGGGACGTTTCCGTGGTGGGATTCGACGACATCGCCGCAGCCGCCACTGTGCATCCTGCCCTAACGACCGTGCGCCAGCCGCTGCGGGAAATGGGACAGACGGCGGCATCGAGCCTGCTGCAGCTCATTCGTGCCGGAAAAGGCGAGCGCGCTCACGGCTCCGTGCTGATTTCGCCGAGCTTTATCCGTCGCCACTCCACTGCGAAAGTCGCACCCTAAACGGGATGGTCCTATTTCGCGATTACGTCGATGGGAACGGGAACCGTGCGGGGCGGGAAGCAGGTGCTGTTGTCGCAGGCCTGATAGCGCAGAACGCCCTGAACGAGGTGATTCCCAGCCTGCGCCACGATGTGCATCTTCAGCACAAACTCGCCGCTGTAGATGCTGAGCTTGGTCGCCGGATCGGCTGGGAAGGCGAACTCTGATCCGGCAGGGAAGTCGACCGCGGTGATCTTCACGCCGGAGGGCTCGACCTCAGCGAGATTAGTGGCTATGAGGCCCTTCTGACGGGGCGTATGGGAATTGATATGCAGTCCGCCCGCGATGCGGAAATGCAGATCGATGGTCTGCGGCTTGCCTGCCGGAAACGTCACCTGCTGCGGGTAAAGGAAATGGACCAGCTGCTGGTTGGCGGCATTCGCTGCGCTGCTCGAGTTCTGCCACGGCAGCTTCTGAGCTGAGGAACTGCTCAGGAGCCACAGGGTTCCGGCCATAAACGCCAGGACTGTTCTCATGAGTTCGCTCCGCCAATCGCTTTCCGGATATCGGCTTCGATCTCGTCGCGCGAAGCCAGGCCCACCGTTGATGCAACAATCCTGCCGTTGCGATCGATGAAGAATGTCGTGGGTGTCGCATCAATGTGGTACTGATCCTCAACGGACTCGGCACTCAGCAGGATCGGATAGTTCATGTGCATCCTTGTCACGAACTCCGAGATGTCCCGCTTCTGCGTGAACAGCTTCGCCGGATCGCCACGGTCCAGATCATCCGTGGAGACGCCGAGAATCTCCAGCCCATCCTTCGCGTACTGATCGTGCAGCTTCTCGAACCAGGGTATCTCCACCTTGCACGGCTCGCACCAGGTCGCCCAGAAGTCCACAATCAGAGGCCGCCCCTTGTAACTGGAGAGGGATACCTGCTTCCCGCTGAGGTCCTGCAGCGTGAAGCTGGGTGCCTGTTTGCCGTTGAGCGGGCTGGTATAGGCAGCTTCATTAGCCGCGATGCTGTCTCCCTGATTGGTGTCGTCGACTGTGCCGGCCGTCGCGTCTCCGTTTGTCGGCACCAGCCGCATTTGCACGGCCTGGTTGCGCGCCTGCTCTTCGCGCCGGCGTTGCCGGTAATTCATGACGCCGGCCGCGATCATCAGCGCCAAAGCCGCGATCATTGCCGTGAGTACAAGTACGTTCCGCCGCAATCTGAAGAAACCTCGCCCTCTCTATTCTAGCGGGAAGGTCCCGGAGGGGTGATAGCATCAGGAGTTTCAGACCATGAGCATGTCGCATACTCCCTCGCATCTGGTGCGGATTGAGGCCGACGCGCTGTTGTCCCTGGCCGAGCGGCTGGAGGGGCCCATGGCACTGGCGTTCGAGGCGGCCGTACAGCGTGTTTTCGAATGCGGGCAGTTCCGTGGACGGGTGGTCGTGACGGGGATGGGCAAGAGCGGCATCATCGCCCAAAAGATAGCTGCGACCCTGAGTTCCACCGGCAGTCCGGCGCTCTTCCTGCACCCCGCGGAAGCTGTGCACGGCGACCTCGGCATGATTACGGAAGGCGACCTGGTGATTGCGCTGTCTGCCAGCGGTGAGACAGAGGAAATCCTGCGGCTTCTCGCCACCCTGCAGCGCCGGGGCAATCCGCTGATCTCGTTTGTGTGCGATATGAATTCGACCCTCGCCACCGCCAGCGAGGTCGCGCTGGATTGCTCGGTTCCTCACGAAGCCTGCGGTCTGGGGCTTGCGCCGACAGCTTCGACAACAGCCATGCTGGCGCTCGGAGATGCGCTGGCCATTGCCGTATCCCTGCGCCGCGGCTTTCGCATAGAAGATTTCGCTGCTCTCCACCCCGGCGGCAAACTGGGCAAGCGGCTCGCCACGGTCCGGCAACTGATGCACGAGGGAGACGCCGTTCCGCGCGTGACCACCACAACGCCCATGAAGGACGTGATTTACGAAATGTCCCGCAAGAAGCTGGGCATGACGGTCGTGGAGGAGAGCGGGCGGCTGGCAGGCGTTATCAGCGACGGCGACCTTCGGCGCCTGCTCGAAACCGATGGCCCCGATGGCCTGCGTAAGACCGCCGGCCAGGTGATGAACCGTGCGCCGAAGACGATCGGCGCCGGCGAGATGGCTGTCCGGGCGCTTCACACCATGGAAGAGAAGAAGATTACTTCACTGATTGTGGTGAATACCGAAAACGAAAGCAGGGTCGAAGGCGTCATTCACTTGCATGATCTCTGGGGCACGGAGCTGATCTGAAACCTGGATGGATCGTCGTCCGTCCCCTCAACATCCAATGAACGCAGGGGTGCTCCGATGCGGCTATTTTCAGGCAGGTCGCGAGTTTCCGGAAGCAAGGCAAGCCGGCTGCTGGTTGCAGCCGCTTTGGCCGGGAGTCTTCCCCTGGCCGTAGCCCAACGGGACGGCGGCTCGTTGAACGGCAGCTATCCAGGCCACATCGCAGCGGGCTACTCCGGCCGTGCTGGCGGCAGTTATGGCCATAGTCTTGCCGGATACGCCGCCCCGAATTTTGTTTCGACCTTTGGTCCGCACAGTATTACCGGAACAGCGGGAGCGAATTTCGTTGCTCCGAGTGGCCGCCTCGCCCCCGACTTTGCTTCCAGCTGGGGCATTGCGCACCCCGTCGGACGTGGCCAGAACGGAGGTTGGAATCGCAATGGGGGCCGAGACCGTGATCGCGATCACGACCGTGGCCGCTCTCGCTACTCCGGATACGGATTGGGATACCCGTATCTTCCCCTCTACAACAGCTGGGCGGTGATGCCGTGGGCCGTCGACGACTCGGATTTGAGCGGCTCCAGCTACGAGAACCAGCAAACGGCGGCGGCTCCTGAGAACAGCGAATCAGCTGCGCAGCAGGGCGAGCATCGCCCGCCGTACCGCGAGCCCGAATCCGATTACGCGCCCGCACCACCCATTGTGGCTGCACCGGAAACATCATCGACGGTGCTGGAATCGGAGCCCGCGCTGACCCTTATCTTCAAAGATGGTCACCAGCAGGCGATCCGCAATTATGCGCTGACGGGCGATGCTGTGATCGTCCTCGACAAAGCTGCTGCCGGGCGGCAGGAGCGGATTCCCCTGACGGATCTGAACCTGACTGCCACAGAAGCGGCGGCCCAGGCGGCAGGCCTCGATTTCGCCCCGCTTCAATCATCGAGATGAGCTGATTCAGATTGGGCGAAGATAGAAGAACTGTCCCAGGCCGATCGTGAAGAGAAAACACCCATAGAGCGCGTGTTCCAGCGAAGACGTGAACAGCGATTTGCTGTTCAGGTAATGCCGCGCAATCAAAATGCCGCCCGGAAAGGTAAGCGCGATAGCAATCCAGTTGTGAAAGACAACATGCATCAGCGCAAACGCCGCGGCGCTGGCGAAGATCAGCAGGCTGGGGGGACCTGTGGGATCCGGCTGCAACAGGGGCCGATACCGGTGCAGCAGATACGCCCGATAGACCAAACCCTGCGGAAATACAGAAAATACGGGGTACGTCAGCATCACGAACAGCCAGTAGAACGGATGGGTGCGAGGGAAGATCAGAAACAGCTGGGGTGCATAGACCCGCACCAGCGCGCCGATGACCACCATCCCGGCCGCGAACAGCGCGAGAATTTGCGGAAGCTCCTTCCGGACCCGGGAAGGGTTCCACAATTGCCGCCGATCGAAGGCCGGATCGCGCCACAAGACGATCACGCAATAAACCGATCCAGCCCAAAGGAGCGGGATTCGCGGCCAATCCGTCGCGAAATGAAAGAAAAGAATCAGCGGAAGGCCGACAAACAGCAGGATGAATTCGCAGAGCAGAGTTACGCGCAGGCGGACTGCGGGGCGTGGGCCGACAACGGCTGCGGGGAACTGCAGCAGTTTTCCAGGCAGCGCTGCTGCATCGCTGTGGAGAATTGGACCCAGTGGTGGGACCGGTTCGGCCTGCGGAACGACCGCTCGCTGTGGTGTCATGGCTGCGCTGGCAGCCTCCACTAGCCTGCTGCCAATTCCCTGGCGCGCTGCGAGGCGCGCATAACGGCTTTGATGAGCGTTACACGCAATCCGCCTTCCTCTAATTCCAAAATTCCGTCAATCGTGCAGCCCGCGGGGGTTGTCACAGCATCTTTGAGGAGGGCGGGATGGTATCCCGTCTCGAGTACCATTCTGGCCGCGCCAAACGTGGTCTGCGCTGCCAGCAGTGTGGCAATGTCCCGCGGCAGTCCTACCTTCACGCCCGCCTCCGCGAGCGATTCCAGAATGATGTAAATAAAGGCCGGTCCGCTGGCCGACAAGCCGGTCACCGCGTCCATGTGCTTCTCGTCCACGATCACGGTGCGCCCGACCGCCAGGAACAGGCTCTCTGCCAGCGTCATGTGACGCGGCTCGACGTACCGCCCGCGGCACAACGCAGAAATGCCGGCGCCCAGCATCGAGGGTGTGTTTGGCATGGCCCGCACCACCGGCACCTCCTCCACCGCGGCACGCTCGATAGCCTCGGTTCGCACCGATGCCGCGAAGGAGATGATCAGCTTCTCCGGGGTCAGCGCCGGGCGGATCTCCTCGACCAGCGCCGGGATCTGAAACGGCTTGACGCCCAGCAGAAGAACGTCCGCCTTGTTCGCAACGGCGAGGTTGTCGGTGGAGACCTCGATGCCCCACTGCGCCGACAGCACCGACGCGCGATCGGCGTGCGCCACGGTAGCGAAAAGCCGCTCAGGCGATGTGATTTGCTGCTTGAGGAACGCCTGCAGCAGAATGCCGCCCATTTTGCCCGCACCGAGCACTGCAATCGTGTGCGAGGACAATTCACCTTCGGCGCCTTGTCGCGCCACAATCCCGGAATTCATATCAGCCATATCTTCCTATTGTGCCGCTAGCTGCTGTTTTTGCGCGGCGATCCAGTCATTAACGCGAGATTCCAGCACATCCATCGGCATCGCGCCGGAATCGACAACCTGGTCGTCAAAGGCCTTCAGGTTGAATTTCGGACCCAGCGCCTGTTGCGCGCGCGTGCGCAGTTGAAGTATTTCCAGTTCGCCAATTTTGTAGCCCAGCGCCTGCGCCGGCCACGCGATGTATCGATCCACTTCGGCATTTACGGTGGCGTCGTCGAGCCCGGAGTGTGCGTGGAAGTAGTCGACCATCTGCTGCCGCGACCAGTGCTGTGAGTGGACGCCGGTGTCCACCACCAGGCGGATGGCGCGGAAAATATCCGCCTCGAGACGGCCGAAGTCCGAGTAGGGGTCCTGATACATGCCGATGTCCTTGCCCAGGTGCTCCGCGTAGAGGCCCCAGCCCTCGGTATAGGCCGTGTAGTGCAGATACTTGCGGAAGTCCGGCAGGCCGGTCATCTCCTGGGCAAGCGAAATCTGCAGATGATGGCCGGGCAATCCCTCGTGGTAGGCGATCGATTCCACCTCGGCGAGCGAGCGGTGCTCGAAATCGTAGGTGTTGACGAAGACGGTACCCGGGCGCGAGCCGTCGGGGGAGCCGTGCTCGTAATACGCGGGAGCCTGATCCTTCTCCATGAACTGCGGCACCGCTTCGACCATCAGCGGCGCCTTCGGCAGGCGGTCGAAAAGGTCGGGCAGCTTCGGCCGCATCTGGTCCAGGTCTGTGCGGTAGGCATCGAGCAGAGCCTCCCGGCTGGCCGGATGAAGCTTCGGATTTGCGGCAATGGCGGCGCGCAGGGCGGCGACATCGCCGTAGCCCAGCTTCCTTGCGATGGCCAGCATGTCGGCTTCGTCGCGCGCAACTTCGTCGATGCCGATCTGATGGATTTGCGCCGGCGTCAGGTCCGTCGTCGTGCTTTGCTTCACGCGAAAGGCATAGTAGCGGTCGCCGTCCGGCAGCGACCATACTCCGGGCTCTGTGCGTCCCGCGGGAATGTACTGCGCCTGCAGAAACTTCGCGAATCGCTGATAAGCGGGATAGACCTGCTTCGTGATCGCCGCCAGCACCTCGTCGTGAATGCGCGTTTGATCGGCGGTGGAAATACCGGCAGGAAATTTCTTCAGCGGACGCGCAAAGGGGCTATCGTCGGGCTTCTGCGCGAGCAGGGCATTCACCTGCACGAGCACTTTTTCCAGCAGGTATTTGGGCGGAACGCGATGGTCGTCCATCCCTGTCATCATGTTGTCGGTGATCTGCCGGAACGCCGTCGGTACTTTGTTGAGCCGGGCAATGTAGTCGTCGTAGTCCTTCTCTGTAGAGAAGCTCAGCTGGGGCACCAGCTGCGGCAGCGAGAGATGCAGCCCGTTGAACTGGTTCACCGGCATCTCCCATGGCCGGAACTGCGATTCTTCCTGGTTTTCGATGAGCTGGCGAACCATCAGCTCTTTGCTGAGGGTTTCCTGATCGCTCATGCCCGACGTATCAATCGTCGCCAGCTTCAGGAGATCGTCACGTTCGCGCGCCAGCTTCGCGTTATAGGCCTCGACGGAGTAATCGGTGAGCTGATCGTTCCAGCGCTTGTCGCCGATGGTGGAGGCGAATTCCGGCGAGTGGCTGAGCCGGTCCTCCCAGATCTGCGCGAACAGACTATTCAGCGCTTTGCGCCGGGATTCGAGATCCTGAGCCGGCGCCGTTGCGGCCTGAGCCGCGGCAGCCGAAGGCGGCAGCACCGCAAGTGCTCCGGGCAATGCGAGGATGCAGAAGGAGAATCGAAGATTCATGTGCGCGAGGGGTACTCGCTCACAGAATACAGGGAAGCAACGATGCGCTGTCCGCCTAGGCCACGGCCTCGATGACCTGAGGCGACGCTGTAACAGCGGCGCGTAGCGGCATAGTGATGGAAAAGACGGTGCCCGAACGCGCAGCGGCGCACCGGCTTCGCACGCGGATTCTCCAGTCATTGCGCCGCACGATTTCTCCGGTAACCCAGAGTCCGAGACCCGTTCCGGTCTCGCCCTTCGTGGTGACAAACGGCTCGAAGATCGCGGGCAGCAGGGAAGTGGGAATTCCGGAACCGGTATCGGCAATGGTGAGCCGTACCTGCTGTTCTCCTGCCGGGCTGGTGCGCGATGAAAGACGAATCCGCAGCCTGCCGCCTCGCCGCATCGCGTCAATGGCGTTCCCTACAATGTTGGCGACCACCTGCCGCAGTTCGCCCGGGCTGGCCAGCACCATCGCCGAGTCCGGCTCACTTTCCAGCTGGACTGCAATGTTCGCGTCCGCCAGCCGCGAGTTGTAGAGCACCAGCACCGAACGCACCACGCCGTCGACGTCGGTATCTACCGGATGATTGGGCTCGCGATAGAAGCGCAGGGTCTGTTTTGTGATCTCTGCGACACGCGCAAGTTCCTGCTCAGCTTCGCTCAAATATTTTCTCGCCTTTTCGGAATCCGGCGAGAGGCGGATGAGATAGAGCAGGTTCGTCACCGCTTCCAGCGGATTGTTGATCTCATGCGCGATGCTGGCCGCGAGCCGTCCTGTGACCGCCAGCTTTTCTGAGCGGCGCAGCGCCTCCTGTGCCTGGGCGTACTGCTCCATCTGGTCCCTGATCTGGTACTGCCGCTGACGGCCGCGCAGCGCCATCTCCAGGGTACTGAGCAGGGTCTCGGGCCGGATCGGACGCTCCAGGAGAAAGATGTTGCCAAGCGGCTGGCGCAACTCGCGGAGGCGCTCACTGAGAGCGGTGACACGGCCGCCTACTGTCAGCATGATGAGCGGAAAGTCCGACCAGGGAGGCTGCTCGCCGATTACCTGATGGAGTTCTGGAATGGCCTGCGGTGTCAGAGCTTCTTCCGCCACCAGAGCCGCCCCCGCTCCATACCGGATTTCACGGCAAAGCTCGTCGACGGAAGACGCGACGTGGCAGGGAATGCGGCGCCGCCCGAGCAGCCCCGCAATCAGATGACTGTCTTTCCCGATCGGTGCGAGGATGATCGTGCGGCTGTCGTGTACTGACGCTTTAGTTTCCGGATACAGGGCCGCCCTCCTGTAACGCTGAGGTGTTCAGCAGCCGCGCAACCCCCGTGAGCACTCCTTCGAACTCGGTCAGTGGTTTGCCCACTCGAACCTCTCCTCTCTCCATGGACAGCTCGCGAATCGTGCGCTCGTGCGAGCCGCTGCGCTTCTTGACGACCGAGATCGCCTGGCGAATCTGGCCCGCTCGTTCAAAGTACCGGAACAGGAGGATGGTGTCTGCCAGATAGCTGACATCGATGGGCGACTGCATCCCGCTCCCGATAATTCCTGTCTGCGCCAGCGTAATGATGGTTGCGATGCCCTGCTGACCAACGTATGACAACAGCTCGTGCAGCTGCATGGCAAGGTACTGCTCGTCGGGCATGGCATTGAGCAGCCCGTTCATGCTGTCGATGACCAGCAGGCGCAGGTGGTCGCGGTCCACGAGAGTGCGGATCTCGGCAATAAACTCGCCCGGCGAAAGCTCCGCAGGATCGACTTGCTGCAGTTGGAGCATGCCATTTTCGAGGAGGTGGTCCGGGTTCAGCCCCAGGTCTCGCGCACGATCCAGAGCCGTCGCCAGCGACTCGTCAAAGGTGAAGAACATCGCCTGCTCACCGCGTTCCGCAGCCGAACAGGCGTAAGACAGGGCAATGGTAGACTTGCCGCAGCCAGCGGGACCGGTGAGCAACGTGCTGGTCCCCCGGTCAATGCCGCCGCCCAGAAGGTCGTCAAGTTCCCGCAGGCCGCTCAATACTGGCCGGCGTTCAAAGCCTGAATTGTGTTCGGCCGCAATCAGCCGCGGGAAGATCACGAGGCCGCCGGTCCGGATCACGTAATCGTGATAGCCCTCGCGGAAGGCCGATCCACGCAGTTTGTGGACCTGCAGACGCCTGCGGATGACGCCATACTCGCGCCCCAGGCTTTCCATCGAGACCACACCGTGCGCGATGCTCTGCAGCTGCAGCTCATCCCTTCCGGATGTGCGGTCGTCGAGCATGAGGACCGTGATGTTGACCCCGGATACTTTTCGTTTCAGGGCCATGATTTGGCGGCGGTAGCGCAGCGGATCGCGGGCGAGCATGCGAATCTCCGCCAGCGAATCGAAAACGAGCCGCTGCGGAGCGACCTCTTCCACTTTCCTGAGGATCGCGCCGACGGTCTCCGCCAATTCCACTTCAGAGGGGTGAAACACCGTGTATTGCGATTCCGGCGTGAGATCTTCGTCCGGAGGGATCATCTCGAAAATCTCGAGCCCCTCCATCGACCACCCATGGGATTTGGCAACCTGCTCCAGTTCCGAACGGGACTCGGACAGGGTAATGTAGAGGACCTTCTCGCCGTTGCGAAGGCCTTCGAGAAGGAACTGGAGGCCCATGGTGGTTTTACCGGTTCCAGGGTCGCCCTCGATCAGGTACAGATGGCCCTCAGGAAATCCGCCATGCAGGATGTCATCCAGACCGTCGATCCCGGATTTCAGACGCGGCGGCGCAAAGTGTCCATTCGATGAATCGGCGCGGCCGGGACGCGGCGCCCGTCGATTCGCGGTGGGTGCAGTTTTGCTGTTCAACTTTCTGGCTCTCCGATGGATGAAATCGGTTATCGGCAATTGCCGAGGAGAGAAAACGGGCAAATTCGATGCGTTGCTCGCCGATTCAGGTTGCCCGATTCTGCTCCGGACTGGGCCGGGCAGTTCGCTCTGAAGAGCTTCGGGCACGCCAAAGGCGGCAGCAATTCAGTGGACGCATTTGTGCGAATTTTGGTTACTTGCCGAACACGCGAAATCCGTGGCGGTGGGATCAGCCGCTGATTGGGCCCGGGCGCGGCAAGTCCTCGGCCGGGAGGCCCCTTCCATCGGCTGTCCCGCCATGCTCGAGCATCCGGTAGAGTGTCGAACGGCTAATGCCCAGCAGTCGGGCTGCGCGCAGCTTGTTGCCCTGCACCCGCGCCAGCACCCGCGTGATGTGGCGAAGAATGGCACGGTCCAGATTGGGATCCTCGTCCGCAGTGCCGTCGGCAGTCGGGCCGCGTCTTTCCGCCGGCCATTCGAGCCGCGGCAGATCGATGAGCCGGATCCACTGTGAGGTCGTCTCCAGCGCCGCCGCGCCGACCACCGTTTCCAGCTCGCGTACATTTCCGGGCCAGGTGTGCGCGGTCAGCCGCTCCATCGTCGGCGGCGCAAAGCCGCGCAGCGGTTTGCTGTGCTCCGCAGACCATCGCAGGAGAAACAGCTCCGCCAGCAGGGAGATATCCTCGCGCCGCTCCCGCAGGGGAGGAATCGCAAAGCGAATCGTCGACAAGGAGCCGGCCAGGTCCGAACGAAAACTCCCGGCTGCGGCTGCCTTTCGCAAGGTCTGCGCGGCGCCGGCCACCACCTGCAGCGGACCGGCCGCATCCTGCGAGCGCACGCGCTCCTGTGCCGCTCGCTCGAGAAAATCACGAAGCCGCGCTTGTTGCGCCGGCGACAGTTCATCGACACGGGCAAGATAAAGCAGCCCACCGCGCAGGCCCTGCCAGATCTCCGGCGCCTTCTCGACGAATTCGACCGCCATCCAGGGCACAAATCGGCCCTGAGCCGCTCGTCCGAAGCGATGCAGCGTCTGCGCGGCCAGCATCTTGCCTGCTCCGGGTTCGCCCTCAACCGTCGCCAGCCGAAAATGCGGAGCCGTGGCCCGCATTCTCGCAAACAGATGCTGCATCACCGTGCTGCGGCCCACCATCGCGCCCAGTCCCGGGGCCTCCTGCTGCAGGACATCCGCAATCATCTCCCGTTGTACGGCTGCCGCAGGCTCCCAATGGCTCTCCCGCCCGGGAACCGTTCTCGACGCTGTCTCTTTCGTGATCGCCGCGATGGACACGTTCCGTTCCACTCCACTGCATGCCTTATCGGCAAAAGCAGAAAAGGGATGAGCGCAGGGAAGCCAATCGCCCTGTTGTGGATAAGGGACTTAGGCTCGGGCGGCTCGCGACGATGGCTGGTCCGAGAAGATCTTCCCGTCGCGGATATGTACCACGCGATGCGCGTATTCGGCGATATCCGGCTCGTGCGTAACCAGCACGATGGTGTTGCCCTTGCCGTGCAGTTCGTCGAAAAGGGCCATGATCTCCACGCCCGTCTTGGAATCCAGGTTCCCGGTCGGTTCGTCGGCGAGGATGATCGACGGATTGTTCACCAGCGCCCGCGCAATGGCCACGCGCTGCCGCTGCCCACCGGAGAGTTCATTCGGCTTGTGCTGCATGCGCGCTTCCAGTCCCACCTGGGTGAGCGCACCCTTGGCGCGGGTGGTGCGCTCTTCGGCCGGCGTGCCGTTGTAGATCAGCGGCAGCTCCACGTTGTGCAGCGCCGTGGCCCTCGCCAGCAGGTTGAAGGTCTGAAAGACGAAGCCAATCTCCTTGTTGCGGATGCGCGCCAGCTCATCGTCATTCAGCTCGCTGACAAGATGGCCATTGAGCCAGTACTTGCCGCTGGAGGGCGTGTCGAGGCAGCCGATCAGGTTCATCAGCGTCGACTTGCCCGAGCCCGATGGACCCATGATCGCGACGTATTCGTTGCGGCGAATCCGCAGCGAAATACCCTGCAAAGCGTGCACCTGCTGCTCGGAGCCCATGTCGTAGGTCTTCCAGAGATCCTCGACCACGATGATGTCGCCGGTTGCGGGGCCGGACGAAGTGGCGTTCTCCGCTAGTGTGCTGCTTTCTGCTGCCATCGGGACTCCTGTTGCCTTTCATCTCACGGAGCAAGCTCCGCAGGAACGCCGCTATGCTGTTACGAGAACATCCGGGGCCCGGTTCCGCTGCCGGCAGGCGCGCTTTTATGTAGATGAGGAAGGCTGCACCGGAGCCGCTAACTTTGTGTCCTGCTTCACCAGAGCGCCCTCTTTCAAATCGCGCAGCACGCGATAGGTGCCGGTCACGATGCGATCCCCAGGCTGCAGGCCGCCCGTCACCTCGATATCCGTCGCTCCCGTGATCCCGGTGGTCACAGGAATAAAGTGGACGCGGTCCTTCCCCTTCTCCTTGCGGACGATGAACACTCCCTGGATCGGCTGCGCCTGCTGCTGTTCGCTGGTCGCCGCCGCAACCGTTTGTACCTGCGGCTTCCCGCCAGTCTGCAACTGCTTCGGGTCGCGCATGGTCAGCGCCTGAATCGGAATCGCGACCACGTTGTCCTTGCTGGCCGTCGTGATCTTCGCGGTTGTCGAAAGCCCAGGGCGCAACTCGTCGGCCGGCCCATCCAGCGTCACCACAACTTTGAAGTCCTTCGCTTCCTCCACGCCGCTCGTTGCCTGGCTGGTGGAAACGCCGCTCGAGCGCAGTAGCGCCTGATCCCCCACTTCAGTGACGTGGCCTTTGAAGACCTTGCCGGGCAGAGCGTCGACCGTCACATCGGCCGGCTGGCCGAGTTTCACGTTGACGATGTCCGTCTCATCGACCTTCACTTCAGCGGTAATCACCGACATATCGGCCAGGGTCATCAGCGTCGAGCCTTCGGTGTTCTGGATGCCTGTGACCACCATCTCTCCAACGCGCACCGGCTCGTTCGTAACGATGCCGTCGAAGGGAGCCACCGCGATGGTGCGATTCAGCAGGTCCTGTTGCACCTTGAGGGACGCCTGCTGCGTCTTCAGGTGACCCTCAGCCGAAGCCGTCTGCGCTTTCGACTGGGCCAGCGCCGCCCTCGCCTGCGCTACGCTCGCCACGTCCAGGTCGTACGCCGCTTTGGCGGCATCGAAATTCTGCTGCGACATCACCTGAGCGGCATACAGCGCCTTAGCCCGGTCGTAATCCAGCTTCTTCTGCTCGAGATCGGCCTGGGCATGCTCGAGGTTCGCCTGCTGCGTCCTCTCGGCGGCAACGTACGACGAGATATCCGTCTGCGCGGCCGCGATCGTTGCCTGCTGTGCCGCGACGTTCGCTTCCTGCTGCACGTTTTCGATCGTGGCCACGATCTGACCCCTCTTCACGTGGTCGCCTTCGGCAACATAGAAGTTCGTGACCCGGCCCATGGCGTTAGCGCCAATGTTGACGTAGGTCTTGGGCCTGATCTGGCCGGTGGCGTTCACCACCGAAACCAGGTTCTCCCTGCCGACGGTACCGATGAGAACTTTGGTGTATCCGGACTGGGCCCGAACAATCGTCAGGCCCACGATCAAGCCGAGAACCACGACAGCCCCAATAATGAGCAGAATCTTCTTCAAGACGGTATCTTCCTTGCCGATGTGGTTACGCATTTCCGTCGCCATCAGTTCCGGCAAACGGAAACCTCGTACTCATATTCGGCGCCTGGAACCTTCTGCCGTACAGGCCTCAACTCGCACGCCTGCCCCTGTACCGGGGAAGTTGGACACCGCACGGGCGCCCTGGTTTTTTCCGGAGAAGTTTTCCACCACATGATAACAGTTCGCCCCCTGGCCAGGTCTTATGAAATTGGCGTGAGCGGGCGTCACCAAAGGGACCTTGACCCGGCGGGAATTGCTTGAAAGGGCGGTCGGAGCCCCGTAGAATGAAAGGCGCCCCGAAGGAGCAGCTGTCCCCGTATGTCCAGGCACCGTTTCCCCGTTTCTTCCGCCATCCTGATCACACTGCTCGCCGGCGCAGGAAGCCTTACCGTCAAGGCTCAATCCAGCAACCAGCCAAGCTCGGCGACCTCCCAGGAAGATCAGGACCCAACGAAGCGGCAGCTCTCCGACAAGGAACGCTTTAAGCAGCAGAAGCAGCTTCACCAGGAATTGGGCGAAACGTACAAAAAATGGCTGGACGAGGACGTCCGCTGGATCATCACCGATCAGGAAAAAAAGGCCTTCCTCAGCCTCAGCAACGACGAGGAGCGCGACGCCTTCATCGAGCAGTTCTGGCGCCGCCGTAATCCCAATCCCGATTCGCCGGAAAACGAGTTCCGCGAGGAGCACTACCGTCGCATTGCCTACGCGAACGAGCATTTCGCCGCCGGCAAGCCTGGCTGGATGACGGACCGCGGTCACATCTACATTGCCTACGGCGCGCCCGACAGCACCGACTCTCACCCCAGCGGCGGCCCCTACGAACGTCCCATGGAAGAAGGCGGTGGCCAGACCGAGACCTTCCCCTTTGAGGTGTGGCATTACCGGTATATCGAGGGCATCGGCGAGAACGTCGACATCGAGTTTGTCGACACCTGCATGTGCAGCGATTACCACATGACGATCGACCGCTCGGAGAAGGACGCGCTCCTCCATGTGCCAAATGCCGGCAATACCCTCTATGAAGACATGGGCATGGCCAAGCGCGCCGACCGCTTCAAGGGCGGCATGGAAGACCTTGGCCCCGGTCCTGACAGCTCCACGAACAACGCCAAGGAATTCGACCGCCTGGAGCAGTACGCCAAGCTGATGGCGCCGCCGGTCATCAAATTCAAGGACATGGACCTGGCCGAGTTCCTGACCAGCCACAAGGTCATCACCGGCCCGATCTTCCCCTTTGACGTCCGCACCGACTTCGTCAAAGTGACCGACGATACGGTCCTCGTACCGATCACCCTCCAGGTCAAAAACCGGGACATCACCTTCAACACCAAAGACGGCGTGGCCAAAGGGGTCGTGGACATCATCGGCCGGGTTTCGACCATCACTGACCGCGTGGTCCAGAGCTTCGAGGACCCGGTGGAAGTGGAGGAGCCGGCGGAGTTGCTGCCCCGCACCCTGAACAACGCCTCCCTGTACTGGAAGGCGCTGCCGCTGCGCCCCGGCCGTTACCGTATTGATATTGCCATTAAAGATGTCAACAACCCCGATCACGTTGGCATCTGGGCGCAGGCCATTACGGTCCCGCGCTATGATGATGACCGGTTGTCCACCTCCTCGCTGATTTTGGCGGACAAGATGGAAAGGGTTCCGTCAAAGGAGATCGGGGCGGGATCGTTCATTATCAGTAACACCTATGTTCGTCCCCGGGTCACGTCCAACCCGGCGACACCGGCGGTCTTTCATCGTAACCAGAATCTGAACTTCTGGATGCAGGTTTATAATCTTGGCCTGGACGACAAGAGTCGGCAGAACGACGCTAAAATTAACTACCAAATCCTGAATGTCGCCACGAACAAGGCCATTCTGGACACCAATGAAGCGTCGCAGAAACTCAGTGCAACGTCCGACCAGTTGACGCTGGAAAAGACCCTCCCCCTTGCAAGTCTTGAGCCCGGGAAGTATATCGTGAAGATTAGCGTGAATGACGGCGTGACCCATCAGCAGATCGCACAGTCGGCGCCATTCACGATTGAGTAGGGCTCAGGGAAGATGCTTTCGTCGCGGGAGCGACGGAAGCGAAGCCGCAGCGGCCGCAGAGCCGCGGGGCTCGTGAAGGTTAGGGAGCAGCGCCAGGGAGCAAACATCACGAACGGATGCAGTGAAGAGACGTAGCTCCATTTCCGGTCCGATGCTCGCTGTGGTCGTCCTCTTTGCCATGGGTTGGGCGCAGGCCGACGCGCAGTCCACCAGCCTGACAGGCGTGGTGCGCGACAGCCACGGCACGCCGCAGATTGGCGCGTCCGTGGAACTATTGCGCCCCGACTTCTCCGTCGCGCTTCGCACCTTTACCGACGAGCACGGCCGCTACCGCATCTCCTCGATCCTTCCTGGCGTTTACGAAGTCAAGGCTTCCGCCGATCTTTTCCTGCCCACCCTGCGCGAAAACCTGCGGGTTGTCGGCGAATCGAAGCTGGTGGTGAATCTCACCCTCGACACCCTCTACGAGGCATTCCGCTGGCTGCCCGCCAAACCGCGTCAGGCCGATGAGCCCAAAGACGACTGGACCTGGACTCTGCGCCTCTCTGCCAATCGTCCTCTGCTGCGCCTTCTGCAGGACGGGCCCCTGGTCGTGGTCAGCAACGGCGACGGCACAGCTCCGGAACTGAAGGCACGGGTTACTGTGCGCGGCGGTGCCAATGGCTTTGGCGACGGCGGCATTCACAACGATTTCGAGATGGAGCGCGCGCCTGACGATGCTCGCGCCATGATCTTCCGCGCGGACCTCAGCCGGGCCGAAGATCCTGCGCTGAATGCGATGGCCGGCTACGAGCAGCAGCTGGCGCCAGGACGCACCTTCCGCACCATCACGGCCATCGAAGATCGCCCCGATATCGGCGGCGGACCCAGCATGCAGGGGCTGCAGGCCATCGAGATGCGCAGCGGCGAGAGCCTCAGCCTCGGTCCGGATATCCAGGCCGAATTCGGCGATGAAGCCGAGGCGATTCACCTGGGCGACACCTTGCTGGCCAATCATCCCTTTGCGGCTGTGGCGGTTCATCAGGGGAACACCTCATACGCGTACCGCTTCTCGACCGCTCCTGGGATTCAGCAACTCGCCGATCTCGATCGGCAGGCCACGGTCGAGCCGAAGCTTGCCGAGCGCAACGGCGCTCTGGCCCTGGAGCAGGGACTGCACCAGGAGGTTTCGGTGGATCGCAGCCAGGGCTGGATGCGCGTGAAGCTGACAGCCTGGCGCGAGACAGTCAACCATCCGGTGGTCAGCGGCGGCGGCACTATCTCCTCAAAGGACTGGGCGGGCGGCAACATTCTCTACGATGGCTCGACAGATCTGCTCCGCGTGGCCGGGCAGAACTTTACCGGCAACGGCGCTTTGGGCGAGTGGCAGGGGCGTTTAAGCCAGAGCACCTGGATTTCCTTCGATCTGGCTGTCGGCGAGGCGCTCCGTATGGCGCAGGCCGCTGAGCGTTCCCAGACGCTTCAGGACGCGCTAAGCGGCATGACAGCCCAGGAGACCGCCATGTACAGCGCTGCGCTGCACGGCAAGGTGGGCCAGAACGGCACGCAATGGCGCGCTTCCTACCGCTGGCAGGAT
>DATGJK010000533.1:0-2024 GCA_035295245.1 Acidobacteriaceae bacterium | reverse complement strand
AGGCGAACAACAACCGCCAGCTCAGCGATGAGACGTTCCGCGGCAAGGCTCCGGCAGCGGTGGTGGAAGGGCGGCGCCGTCGCGCCGCAGAGTTGACGATGCTGATTGAAAAGACGCAAAAGGCGCTCGAGGAACTGAGATAGACCGTTATGGACTGGAAAAGCCGGCGTATTGAGGCGATCCTGGAACAGGCGCTGATCGAGGATAAGGCGACCAGCGATCTGACAACCGCGGTGACCATCGATCCGCGCCTGCGCGCGTCGGCCACGATCATCGCAAAAGAAGAGTGCGTGCTTTCGGGGCTGGGGTGCATCCCGCGCTTTCTCGAGATCTTTGGCCGGCTCGACGGCCGCAACAGCGGGCGGTACGAAGTCGTCAGCCATCCGGAAATCTTCGACGGCGTGCGCCTGCGCAAGGGACAGGCGGTTGCGGTGATCCGCCATAACGCGCGGGTGATCCTTGCCTGCGAGCGCGTGATCCTGAACCTGATGCAGAGGATGAGCGGCATCGCGACGCTGACGCGCCGCTACGTGGATGAAGTGGAGGAGACCGGCGCGAAAGTGCTGGACACGCGCAAGACGATTCCTGGGCTGCGGGTCCTCGACAAGTACGCGGTGCGCTGCGGAGGGGGCGAGAATCACCGGCTGGATTTATCGGACGGGATTCTGATCAAGAACAATCACATCTCGCTGGGCGGCGGCATCGAGAAGGTGCTGGCCAGCGCGCAGCAGAATCGCAAGCCTGGGCAGACCATCGACATCGAGGTGCGAACTCTGGAGGAGCTGGAAATCGCGCTGGACCATGGAGCCGAATCGCTGCTGCTGGACAACATGACGCCCTCGGAAGTGAAGAAGTCGGTGGCACGGGTGCAGGAGCGCGGGGTCGATGTGCCGATTGAAGCTTCGGGCGGCATTACGCTCGAGAACATTCGCAAATACGCGCTGGCGGGGCCCGACTACATCTCTGTGGGCGCGCTGACGCACTCGGCCACTGCGGTCGATCTCTCGATGCGCATTACCGCGGAGCTGTACTGAGGCGTGATCGACGACCCGTTCGATCTGGATGCACTGAACGCGGCGCTCGCCGGGTCGCGGTTCGCGGATCAGCTGCACTACTTCCCTTCAATCGGCTCGACGAACACACACGCGATGCATCTGGCGGAGGCGGGCGCACCCGACGGCAGCGTCTATTTCGCCGATGAGCAGACGCTTGGACGCGGGCGCGGTGCGCACGGCTGGTCGTCGCCTCCGGGATCGGGCCTGTATGTGAGCGTGTTGCTGCGGCCGCGCATTCCTCCGGCGGAGATCCTGTGGCTCTCGCTGGCGGCGGGGGTGGCGGCGCGGGCGGCCGTGCGGAAGGTGACGTCGCTCGAAGCGGATCTGCGCTGGCCCAACGATCTGCTGCTGGGGCGGAAGAAATTCTGCGGCATCCTGACAGAGCTGCATGCGGAGGTCACGCGGGTGCGGCACGTGGTGATCGGCATCGGCATCAACGTGCATCAGCCGCAGTTCCCCGAGGAGTTGCGCGCGATTGCAACGTCGCTGGCTGTCGAAACAGGACGCGACTGGCCGCGGCAGGAGCTGCTGATCGCTTTGCTACAATCGCTGGATTGCGAGGTGCGCGCGCTGGCCGAATCGGCGAATGCCGACGAGTTTACGCGTGGCCTGCGCGAGCGCGTCGCGGCCGGTTCGTCGTGGATTCGCGGCAAGCGCGTGCGCGTGGAAGAGGGCGAGGGATTCACGGGCATCACCGAGGGCCTGGACCCGCGGGGATTCCTGCTGGTGCGCACGGCGGATGGGCTGCGCACCGTGTATTCCGGTGGTGTGCGCGAGGCGTGAGGGAGCGGAGACCAACATGCTGCTGGTGCTGAACGTCAACAACACCAACACAGTCATCGGGCTTTACACGCTGGGCGCCGACGGCCTGACCACGGGGCAGCGCTCGGTATGGCGCATCGCCACGCGCCAGGGCCAGACGGCCGACGAGTACGGCATCCTCGTGCAGAACCTGCTGCAGACCGAAGG
>DATGJK010000532.1:0-3429 GCA_035295245.1 Acidobacteriaceae bacterium | reverse complement strand
CTCATTCAGCGTCAGGACCAGCACGGCAACAGCGCCCGCCCGCGCCAAATGCCTGCGAGGCGTCTTCGCAAAGGTCCAGCCCACCAGCGCCAGCACGCAGACAAGATCCACGCCGCTCGTTGCGCGATGCGCCAGTTCGATCAGCGTCGCCACCGCCGGATGATGCTGCACCAGCGTTCCGTTGCACAGCGGCCAGTGATCGCCGCAGCCGGCACCCGATCCGGTGGCGCGCACCGCCGCTCCCCAGACGATGACAGCCACGTTGTAGCCCAGAACAGTCCAGGCAAAACGCCTCAGCGCCCCGGGGACACGGAAACCGGTACGGGGGATGGCAGCGGAAGTAGTCACAGCAAACCCTGCAGTTCCAATGCGGAAACCAACATCTCCGATTTTAGTCTCCCGCAGCGCAACTCCGCCTGCCCCCCGGCTCATCCTCCACATGTATGAAATGGAATCCGAAGCTCGTTACCGCTCTTCTTGCCGGCGCGCTCACCGCGGCCCCGGCCTTCGCCATGCCCTACGGCCAGAGTGCTAAGCAGGACATGAAAGCCGCCGGGCAGGACACCAAAGATGCTGCCCGTGAGACCGGCCACGCCGCCAAGACCGGCACGAAGAAGGCCGTCCGTAAAACGAAGAACGGCACGCAGGACGCCTATTACGACACGAAGTACCACACCAAGCGCGCTGCTCACCGGACAAAGAACGCGGCTCGCGATGCTCGCTACGGAGCAGAGAATCCGGAGTAGTCGCGGATTGAACCCAGGCGCAAGGACTCGCTGCAGGCCGCCCTTTAGCGGATGACCTTCAGCGCCGCCCGGAACAGTTCGTCGAAGTCCTTGCCCGCGGCCTTGTCCTTCGCGACTGCTGTCTCGATCGCCTTTTGCGCCGCGGGCCGCTGGTAGCCCAGATTCACCAGCGCCGACAACACATCGTCCGCCGCCGGACCCGTTACGCCCGGCAGCGGCGCAGCGGTGGCGAAGTCCTCCAGCTTTTCCTTCAGTTCCACAACCAGCCGCTCCGCCAGCTTTTTTCCCACCCCCGGAATCCGCGTCAGCGTGGCATGGTCCTGCGCCCGGATCGCCGCCACCGTGCGCTCCGGATTCAGCCCGCTCAGTATCGTGATCGCCAGCTTCGGCCCCACGCCTGACACGGTAATCAGCCGCTCGAAGAGCCGCTTCTCGTCCCGCTGCCCAAACCCAAACAGCGCCAGCGTGTCTTCCCGCACATGGGTGTGGATATACAGCGACACCTCGCCGCCCTCGGCCGGCAAGGCCGTGAACGTCGGCACGCTGATGGTCACGTCATACCCAACGCCGCCCGCCTCGACGACGGCCTGCCCCGGCTGTTTCGAAAATAACCGTCCCCGCAAATGAGCAATCATTGCGAATTCAGAGTAACGCGCACCAGCTTCGAGCCGCGCCGAAATTCACTGCGCGGTTGCATCCGGATACACCGCGATCCGATGCTCTCGCAGTTGCGCGCGAAAAAGCTTCCCTTCCGATTCCGACGTCAGCGCCTGCGACCGCCCCAGCGGCATGTGGCAATCGACGCATTTCGTCCGGATCGCCTCGCCCATCTGCCGGAACTTCGGGCAGGCACGCACCTCGTGACACCCCAGACAATGCACGGAAAATTTGTCGGCGCTCTCCTGGCTTCGATGAACGTCGTGACAGGTCGTGCACGTCAGCTTCCCCGAGCTGAAGCACTTGCTCCGCTCCAGCGCTTGCACCTGGTTTCCGTGGACATCCACAGGCTTGTTGTCCTCGGGCACCGCGATCGCAACATACCGCTTCAGATCGTCGCCCGGCCGGAACGACTGCGAGGCCGTCAGCGGAGTGCCCGCGCCCGCATGGCACAGCGCACAGAGATCCATCTGCCGCTCGCGCGTCAGCCGCCCTGGATTCACAATCGCAATCTCCGCCGATCCCGCCGCCGGTGGATGCGTGCTCTTCTCCCGCGCCGCGTGCTCCGCTCCCGGACCGTGGCACTTCTCGCACCCAATCCCCAGCACCAGGCTGTCCTTCAAATATCTGTAATCCGGCGGCGGCGCCGTCTGGAACGTGGTCGCGTGGCACTCCAGACATCGCGGATAAATCGGGCGATTGAACGCCACCTTCCCGTCCACGTATCCGGGACTGTTGACCCACTCGTGCGTATAAGTCCAGTACGAGACCGGCAGCTCGAACAGCTCATCGTCTTTCCAGTAGAGATACGTCTGCCCGCGCCGCCCCGAGCCCACCACGATGTCGAACTTCTCCGCAGTTCCGCTCAGCTTCTGCGGGTCTGCGATATCGACCGCGCTTTGGTAAAAGCCGTCAGGAGCCGCAATCATCGCGAAGATCAGATTCGGATTCGACGTCTTGAGTACGTTCTTGCCCGGCGTGAAATCTCCCAGAACCGTCTTCTGCGTCGGCGCGCTCGAATCGTGATAATGCGTCGTCGCAAAGTAGCTCTTCGCCTGCTCCGCGTGACATCCGGCGCACGCCGCATCGCCCGCATACGCGCTCGCCGGAGGAGGCGTGTGCAGCGGCTGCGGCGCTTCCTGCGCCATCCCCACCGCGCCGGCAAGTCCCATCACGACCACCGGCCACCAGCACGCCCCAGACCGGAGATACAAATCCATCATCGTCAAAAGAAGAGCCCCCGGTATGGCACGCTATCCCCTAATACCCTATCCCCTATCCCCTATCCCCTATTCCCTATCCCCTATTCCCTATTTCCCTGTTCCGTACCCTTCGTCCACTGATCCACCCAGTCATTCACCGTCTTGTACCAGAGCTGCGAGTTCTGCGGCTTCAGCACCCAGTGCCCTTCATCGGGGAAGTACAGCATCTTTGACGGCACCTTCATCCGCTGCAGCGTGTCGAAGAGCTGATAACCCTCCGACACATCCAGCCGGTAATCGAGCTGCCCGTGAACCACCAGCGTCGGCGTTTTGAAATGCGTCTCCGCCCGCATCGGCGACCACCGCTGATAGATCGCCGGATTCGTCCACGGCGTCCCCTTGAACTCCCACTCGTTGAACCACAGCTCGTCCGTCGTCCCGTATGCCGACTCGGTATTGAACATCCCGTCGTGGCTCACGATGCATTTGAAGCGATCGGTGTGGCCGAGGATCCAGTCCGCCATGTATCCGCCGTAGCTCGCGCCCAGCGCGCACTCCCGCGTCTTGTCGATGAACGGATACTTCTGCTCGGCCGCATCGAGGCCGCGTATCAGGTCAATGAAGGGCCGCCCGCCCCAGTCGCCGTTCACCCGATCGACAAACGCCTGCCCGTATCCGGTCGATCCGCCGGGATTGATCATCACGACCACATACCCGTTCGCCGCAAACAGCTCCGGATTCCACCGGTACGACCAGGAGTCGCCCCACGCTCCCTGCGGCCCGCCATGAATCAGAAACTTCACCGGATACTTCTTGTGCGCGTC
>DATGJK010000531.1:0-3842 GCA_035295245.1 Acidobacteriaceae bacterium | reverse complement strand
ATGGCTGGACGGCGATGCTTATCCGAATGGCGAACTCACAGATGCCTGGCAGAAGATCACGTTCAACGATTTTCACGATCTCGCCGCGGGGTCGGGTATCGGAGTGATCTATAAGGACGCGCAGAAAGATTTCGATGAGGTGCGGTGGGAGACGAACGAAGTTTCCGGCCGGGCGCTGAAGACGATTGCCGCCCACGTCGATACGCACGTGTCTGCGGGCGTTCCGGTGCTGGTATTCAACCCGCTGGGCTGGACGCGCTCCGGCGACGTGAAGGTGGACGTGCAGATGCCTTCGGCGACGACGGAGGTTTCGGTGCTGGACAGCCGCGGAGTCGTGCTGCCCTCGACGGTGCTCGGGAAGAATGCCGCGACGAGCACGTTCCATCTGCTGGTGAAGGCGCATGACGTGCCGTCTCTCGGCTACGAGGTGCTGCGGGTTGTGCCGGGGCATCGGCCGTTCACGAGCGACCTGCGCGTGAGCGGAACGACGCTGGAGAATGGCGCGCTGCGCGTGGTGGTGGATGCGAAGACCGGATGCATCACGAGCCTCTACGACAAGACAGCGCATTTTGAAACTCTGGCGGCGGGCGCGTGCGGCAACGAGTTGCAGGCGTTCAAGGACACGCCGAAAGACTACGACGCGTGGAACATCGATCCGGGCACGCTGGATCAGCCGCCGACGCGGATCACGGATGCCGACTCGGTGGAGGTGGTCGAGAAGGGGCCGATGCGCGGGGTGATCCGGGTGACGCGGCACTGGCAGAATTCGAAGTTCGTGCAGGAGATCGTGCTGGAAACGGGTTCCGACCAAGCGGTTGTGGTCAACGATATCGACTGGCATGAGACGCACGTGCTGCTGAAGGCGGCGTTCCCGCTTGCCGCGACGAGTCCGTTTGCCACGTATGAGATTCCTTATGGGACGATCGAGCGGCCGACGACGCGGAACAACAGCTGGGAAAAGGCGCGGTTCGAGGTGCCGGCGCAGCGGTGGGCCGACGAAGGCGACGGGCAGCATGGGTTCAGCCTGATCAACGACAGCAAATATGGCTACGACGGTGTGGGTAATCTGCTGCGGCTGACGCTGCTGCGGTCGCCGGTGTGGCCGGATCCGAATGCGGATCGCGGACATCAGCACTTTACGTATGCGCTGTATCCGCATGCCCGGGACTGGAAGCAGGCGATGACGGTGCGCCGCGGCTACGAGTACAACTATGCGCTGCGTGCCATGCAGGTGGAGGCGCACGCGGGAAGCCTGCCGGCGGAGCATTCGTTTGTCGGCGTCGGGCCGGATCACGTGGTGATGACCGCGATGAAGAAAGCCGAGGACAGCCACGCGCTGATCTTCCACCTGTACGAGTGGGCGGGGAAGGGCGGCAGCATCGAGCTGCGGGTCCCGCCGGGAGCAACGGGCGCCACGGCGACGAATCTGCTGGAGAAGCCGGAAGGAGGGGCGCTGCAGGTGAGCGGCGATCGGGTGACCGTGCCGGTGCATCCCTATGAGATTGTCGCGGTGCGGGTGGATTACCCAGAGAAGGAGACAGCCGCGCATTGATGCACTCGAGGCAGGCTCTTCAGAACCTGCCTCGAGGCTGCTCCTCTGGGAAGGCGGCTGGCGCGTTGACCGGCCAGGGGGTCACCGCTATACTCAGGGAGAACCGTGCGGGAGTAGCTCAGTGGTAGAGCATCGCCTTGCCAAGGCGAGGGTCGCGGGTTCAAGTCCCGTCTCCCGCTCCAGTCCGAAGGGCGCGTTCTGCGCTGGCTTGCGGTTCACCCACTGATTTAAGATTGCCTGTTCCGGGCGCGGTACCCAAGTGGTAAGGGAGAGGTCTGCAAAACCTTTATGCGTCGGTTCGATTCCGACCCGCGCCTCCAGCCTTTTCAACAACTACCATCGGCACACTTCTTCCTTTGAGCGGATTTTTCCGCATTCGCTTCCGCATGTGCCGGCGAGGCAATGCGTCGTTGCCCGTCCGCGTAATGCACTGTTAAGCGCCGGACGTCAGAAGCGGGTTCCCGACTCGCCAAAACGGAAGGTCTCGCCGAAGGCTATGCCTCGCGGATTCAGGGTGTGGTTCTGGTGGGTGACGCCACTGAGAAAGTTTGGAATGTTGTCGTAGGTATACTCCACTCGCGTCCACCAATGTCCCGCCGTGTGGTATTCCAGGCCGCCTCCGACGGACCAGGTGTTGTAGTCGGAATGAAGGTGGCCTGTACCGTTACCGGTTTGTGTCAGGCTGGCATAGCCGAGTTCACCTTTGAAGATAGGCTGAAGCCTGCCCCAGTAACCCGAGGTGCACATCAGACCGCCCTCTCCGATGAAGAGCTTGTAACGGGAAGCTGTCTGGTTTCCGCCCAAGATCATGGAGTGGCCGTCTATGTTGACGCCGAGGCAATGCCAAATCGTGGCAGTAGCCCAGGCGCTGGGTCCCCACCTGAAGACCACCCCACCCCAATCGCCGGACCAATAGTCCATTCCCGCCCCGGCGCTCAATTGCACGCGGAACGGGGTGCGGGCAGCAGGCTGCACCTGAGCAAGACTCGGAATCGAGATGAGCAGGAGAGCTACTGCCAACGCCAGCTTTGCACCCATATTCCATCTCCTTTCTTTCGGCTGGTATACGGCCTAAAAGGCTAAAAAAAATGTAGCCCGAACCTCGTCTGGTGTTTTCCACAGCCTGGCTTGAATCTCCGCTTCCGGCCCCAATTGCCGACGAGGGAAGCGCGATCCATCCCTGGTTCCTCGGATGCGGCGGCGATGGCATCGGCCAGGGTCGGAAGGGTGCAGTACGTCAACATAATCGAGAATGCGCGCAATCCCAGGGCCTCCAGCCTCTCCACTTCGTCCATCCTCCTCAGGGATGAGGCCGTAGAACTGCCCTTGTTCTGAACCGAATCCTGGCAATGCCTGAGTGGCGCGACATGGCGTTTCTCCTCGGCCTGCTTTCTTCTGCAATTACTACATTTGGGGCATAGCGATGGCAATCGATTGGCGGCTAGTCTGAGATCGGGGCCCCTGAACCGCTCGTGCCCTGCCAATGACTTTCGCCACGCTGCTGGACAAGTTGATCCAGATCGAAGCCGCCGCTCAGGCCCAGGACTTTGTGAGCGTTCGCGCTCTCACGCTCGAAGCTGAGGAGATGGTGCTTCATCTGGAGCGGGACATCCTGGAAGCGCTGCACGAAAAAGCACACAAAGATACTGCGCGATTCCGCCATGCGTCGGCATTGCCGCCGTTTTGACAGCGGTCGCCTAACTCTACTGTGCTATTACCAACGTACGAATCAGTAAGAGTACTGAGTTACTCTGTGAATCCTTCCGTAATTCGGGGGACAGTACTGTTCTGGACTCGCGCTACACTGCGCGCAGCAGGAGGAGCTTGAATGGAGCAAAATGCGGTCTTCTATCACATTGGCGGAGTCATGATGGAGGACGAACAAAAGCGGCGTTGCTGGGAAAACGATCCTCCGGGCTGGTATTTCTGGAGCAGCGTTCAGGCAGGGAACCGGCGGCTGCATGGACCGTACAATTCACGGGAACAGGCCGACGAAGAAGTGGGATCTTTTCACGAGGAGAGGGCCTACGCGCAGCCAGTGGCGGGCGCAGCGCGGTCCGGTGCGCAGCGCAACCTCATCATGGGAAGGATTGCCAGCCTTTTCCAGCGCCCGGCGAGGTAACCCGCAGGGGAGCGATTGGCGCTTCCCAGCCGCGCGGCAGTCAGGATCGACAGGCATCAGTTTGTCGGCGCAGTTCGGCGCCGCGCGGAACCTCGATTCGGGCATTGCCTCGATGCCTGCGACCTGATATCACTTGAACTGAATTCGCGAAAAACCAGCAGGCCTCCT
>DATGJK010000530.1:0-9525 GCA_035295245.1 Acidobacteriaceae bacterium | reverse complement strand
GAAGAACGGAAAATCCGTGACCCACAGGAATTTGTAATCGTCGGCGTTGCCTTTTTTCGCGAACGCGCCATGCTCGTCCTGGAAACGCTTTGCCAGATCCAGCCGGAACTGCCCCGCCTTTTTGTAAAGCCAGAGATGATCCTTCGCCGGTGCGGTGGTCCCCAGCCGCGGCGACAAAACGATCAGCCGGTTCTCCGGTTCGACGTGGTTCAGCCCGCAATTCTTCGCCGCCTCGTTATCAATGCGCTGCGCAAGCGCGGCGTATTGCGGACTCTTTTCGAGCCGCCGCACGTCGAGAAACGCCAGCTCCGGACCGGCCGTCCTGTCAATCTCCTGAGCGAACGTCTTCCTCTGCGTGTTGCTCATCTCCGTCTGGCCGGGGATCACGATGGCAATCACCGGCAGACCGGACTCAATTTTCAGCGACGACAGTTCCCCCGCCGTGAACACATCGCGAACGTCCGTCATCGGCGGCAGGCGCAGGTCCGGCTTGTCGATGCCGTATTGCCGGATCGCTTCGTCGTAGGTCATCCGCGGGAATGGCGTCTGAATCTTTTCGCCGGTGACCTCAAACGCCGCCTTCAGGAAACCCTCCACCACCCGAAACACGTCGTCCTGCTGCGGAAACGTCATCTCCAGATCGATCTGCGTGAACTCCAGCTGCCGGTCGGCGCGCTGATCCTCGTCGCGAAAGCAGCGCACGACCTGGAAATACTTGTCGAACCCCGCCACCATCAGGATCTGCTTGAACAGCTGCGGCGACTGCGGCAGCGCATAGAAGTGCGCCGGATGCACGCGGCTCGGCACCAGAAAATCGCGCGCGCCCTCCGGCGTCGACCGCGTCAGAAACGGTGTCTCGATTTCGTAGAATCCCTGCTCCGACAAGTACTCGCGCACCGCCAGCGCGACCTTGTGCCGGATCGCGAAGTTGTGCTGCATCTCCGCGCGCCGCAGGTCGAGATAGCGATACCGCAGCCGCACCTCCTCATTCGCGATGGCATCCTCGGCCGGCGAAAATGGCGGCACCTTCGCGTCGTTCAGGATCAGCAACTCGTCAGCCGCAATCTCAATCTCGCCTGTCGCCATCTTTGGATTGACGGATTCCGCCCCGCGCAGCCGCACCTTCCCGACCGCCGCCACCACGTACTCCGGCCGCGCCTGCTCCGCCTTCGCGTGCCCCTGCGGCGTCAATTCCTTGTCGAGCACCACCTGCGTAATGCCGTAGCGGTCCCGCACATCGAGAAAGATCAGGTTGCCGTGATCGCGCCGGCGATTCACCCATCCCATCAGCGTGACGGTCTTGCCCGCGTCGGCCGCGCGCAGCTCGCCGCAGGTATTCGTGCGTTGTCGTGTGCCTAAAAAATCGAGCAAATCAAAATTCCCTTACAAATGAATTGTTATCGTGTGCGAGTTCGCGTGCTATTGCGTTGTCGCGAACCAATCGACGGGCCTGTGATGATGCTGGTTCTATTACACCAAATGCGCTGTCATCCCGAGCGAAGCGCCGAAGCCGCGGAGTCGAAGGACCTGCATTAACAATTCTTAGCGCGGATTTCTCAGCGCCTGCGCCAGCTCACCCCGCGCCACCTTCACCTGCTCCCCGCTGGCGAAGTGCTTCACTGTCAGAATACCGGAGCGTTCCTCATCCTCGCCCAGCAGCACAATGTTCCGCGCGACTTTATTCCCCAGCTCGAACGACTTCTTCAGCCGAAACGTCCCATCGCCCAGCTCCACGCGCAGCCCCTCGCGCCGCAGCTCCCGCGCCAGCGCCAGCGCCGGAGTGTTCATCGCCTCGCCCAGCGGCGCGATGAACGCATCCGCCAGCGCGAAATCCTTTTCCGCCGCCGCCGACTCCGCTTCCGCGCTCTGCAGTGTCAGGATCAGCCGGTCCAGCCCCATCGCAAACCCGATCCCCGGAGCCTTCGGGCCGCCCAGCATCTCCGACAATCCGTCATAGCGCCCGCCGCCCAGCAGCGCATTCTGCGCGCCCAGCCCGCCATGCGTGAACTCAAACGTCGTCCGCGTGTAGTAGTCCAGCCCGCGCACCAGCCGCGGATTCACCTCGTACGGCACGTCGCACGCCTTCAGCGCACCCAGCACCGCCGCAAAGTGCGCCTTCGAATCCTCGTCGAGATAATCCGCGATCCGCGGCAGCGTCTCGATGATCGGCTGATCCTCCGGTACCTTGCAGTCCAGCACCCGCAACGGATTCGTCTCCGCCCGCCGCTGGCAATCGCCGCACATTAGCGGAGCCTTCTCCCGCAGCGCCTCACGCAGCGCCGCAATGTAGCGCGGCCGGTCCGTCGACGAGCCCACCGAATTCACCACCAGAGTCCAGCCCGAGATACCCAGCTCATCCAGAAAACTAGCCAGCATCTCCAGCACTTCCGCATCACGCAGCGGCGACTCCGAACCCGCACTCGGCGGCCCAATGACCTCCGCCCCAATCTGCCAGAACTGCCGGTATCGCCCCTTCTGCGGACGCTCCCTGCGAAACTGCGGCCCGATGTAATACAGTTTCTGCAGCAGACCCGTCTCGCCCAGCTTGTGCTCGATGTACGCCCGCACCACGCCCGCCGTGTTCTCCGGACGCAGCGTCAGCGACTGCGACTTCTCGCTCTGCGCCCGCGCTCGGTCCTCCCACGTGTACATCTCCTTCGAGACGATGTCCGTCTCCTCGCCCACACTGCGCGCAAACAGCTGCGTGTCTTCGAAGACCGGCGTGCGAATCTCGCCGAAGTTGTAACGCGCAAAGACGCGCCGCGCCGTAGCCTCCACGCGGTTCCACAGTTCAGTTTCCGGCGGCAGAAGATCGCGCGTGCCGCGCACCGCTTTCAGCAGAGTCATAGTGTCTGATTTCAGTGTAGAGGACGCCGGCAGCTGTCTATTTCAGGCGTCCCCGGCTCCCCAGCTTGCATGGTTTCCCATTGCCTGCGCAGGGACTGACTGGCTGGGCTCGTCTAACCGAGGCGGAGGCATGCCTGCCTACACCCTATCCCCTACACCCTATTCCCTATACGCTGCCTCTTCACATCGGGTGCGTCACTTCGTTCGCATGCGCCACCAGATGCGAATAAATCTCCTGCGGCAGATTCGTCTTCCAGTGCCCCGTCACCCGCGCGAAGCTCACAATGCCCACAAAGAGACATGCGATCATCGCCGCTACCGTTGCCGGACTCGCCACGCGCCCCCGCCACCGCTCCACCCCGCTTCCCTTCCGCGGCGGCAGCGCCAGTTGCAGCGCATTCTCCACCGGGCACGCCGCGACGCACGCCAGGCAGGCGCTGCACTCCACCGTCCGGATCCGCACCAGCTCATCCACCGCCACATGCGAGGGGCACGCCTTCGCACACTTGCCGCAGTCGATGCAGGCCTCCGCATCGCGCCGGATCTTCAGCGGACTCAGCAGCGACACCAGCCCCATCAGCGCGCCATAAGGGCACAGATACCGGCACCAGAAGTTCTCAATCACCACCGAAAGCGCGGCCAGCGCCACCAGCACCACAATGCCCGTCGTCCCAATCGTCCGGAAGAAGTTCAGCATCTTCACGTCGGCGATCAGCCCGTACGGAGTGCCCATGAAATCCGCCAGCGCCTCCACCGACATGAACCCGATCACCGCGCCGAAGAATCCCAGCAGCACGTACTTCAGGCTGCGCAGCCCCACATCCACCCCGCGCGGCACGCGCACGCTCCGGCCAAAGAGCCGCCGCCCCAGCTTCCACAGCATCTCCGATACCGTTCCCACCGGGCACAGCCACGAGCAGAACGCCTTCTTCATCAGCACGCTGATCAGTAAGAACGCGAGCAGCAGAAACATCGCCGCCGGATGGATCGCCGGAACGTGCCCCGTCAGCAGCCAGTACTTCAGGTTCATCAGCCCGGCGATCGGCAGGTAGCCTTCCACGCCCGGCGGACGGCTCACCGCCGCGTGCCCGCCCTGCTCGTACCCGCGCACCCAAAAATAAAACTGCAGCCCGATCCACAGGTTCAGGGCCGCGAAGCCCCACTGCACCGCACGCCGGATGCGCTGCGACCGGTCCGGCTTCGCCCGCCGCACCAACTTCTTCTTCGTACCGTTGCCTGGGGTCCGGCGTGCCCCCATTTCCACGACTTCCGGCTCTGCCCTCTGCCTGCTCATCGGTGCCGCTCCTGATCTCACCCTAAGCGGCTGCCCCGCCCCCCTCAGTGACAAAAATCACTCCCGCCCGTTACCCCGCCGTCCCTTGTTCCGAACCGTATGAGCCCCATCCCGTCGTGTAAAATAACGACATACGCGTCCCTGCGTTCTCTGGCGAATCCGTTCGCCAATTTGGTTTTCGACGTGGCTTTTCGATTTTCCCTGCACCGTCCAGGCGAACTCCCGCGAAGCCCGCAGGTACCGGTTCGCGCCTCCACAACCGAGTGCGCCATTCAGATCTCGAGGAGCCACACCCATGGCCAAAGTTGCCAAGACCGCTGACCGTAAGAAAATGATGGACACCACCAAGAGCACCGACTGCCCGAAGTGCTCCAAGCCCACCCGCATCGTCAAGCGCGTCAAGGACCGTGAGCGCGGCATCCCCGGCGGCGTCTACATCTCCTGCTCCGCCTGCGATTTCTACGAGAAGCTCTAATCGGCCGCCGAGGCCCATCTCTCGCCAGGGCGAAACGTTCATACGGTTGCTGGGCCAGCAGCTTTCCGGCAGGTGCGACCTTCAGGTCGCACTCCCATGCCAGGCTCGGAGAAAAGGCGGCTTCAGCCGCTGCGGCTCATCTCGCTGCGGCGAAATATTCATGATGGTGGTGCGGCGAAATGTTCATGACGGTGCTGCGCCAGCAGCACGACGGTAGAAACCACGGGCTTTAGCCCGTGGAACATCAGGCTGGAGATTATGGGGCTTCAGCCCCGGGCTTTTCCCGGTGAGCCGAGTTGCCCTACGTTGTCTTCGCTTCCGAAGCCTGCGGAGCCACGCCCACCGGCGCCCCCAGCAGCAGATTCTCTCCCAACGCCAGCAGCAGAATCAGTGCCAGAGCCGCGGCCGGCACCGTGAAGCCAAACCGCAGCGATCCGGCTTTCGTGGAGAACAAGCCCGTCAGCCACGGAAGCACCGCGCCCCCGCTCGCTGTCGTCGCAAACACCCACCCTGTATTCCGCGTATCCGCCACGCGCGCCAGCATCCGCGATACGCCTACCGGGAACACCGGGCCGAACCCCAGCCCCGCCGCGACCACCGCGGCGATCACCGCAGCGCGCCCGTGCGGCGTCAGCAGCGTCGCCACAGCGATCAGCGCAATCGCAATACTCGGCAGCATCACCACGCGTTCGCTGATGGACTTCAGCGCCAGCGACCCAATCCACCGCCCGACCAGCAGCGCCAGCCAGAACACCGAAACCAGGATGCTCGCGTCCGCCAGCGTCACGGCGTTGTAGCGGAAGACGTACGTCGCGATCCATCCTCCTACCGTGTTCTCCACGCCGACATACAGAAACAGCATGATGGCGAAAAAGATCAGCACGTTCGCATCCGCTCGCAGGCTCAGCGGGCGAACCATGCGGCCCCGGTCTTCGCGAAGCCAGATCAGCGCCACAAACATGGCCACGGAAGCCCACGCCACGATGACCAGCAGCAGCCGGAAATCCTGCGCCTTCTCCGCAGCCGCCACCATCCACGGGCAGGCCACCGCGCCAATGCCCCACCACAGATTCGCAATCGACAGCCGCCGCGCCCGCTGCTCCTTCGGAGCCGCTCCCACCAGCAGGTTCGTCGACGTGACCGAAAGCCCGATGCCGAACCCAATCAGCACAAACGAACCAAAGGCCAGGGAATGGCCCAGGGTCACGCCGGTGGAGCCCCCGGCCACCACCAGCAGCAGCACGCCGATCGTCATCAGCGCGTAGCCGCGCGGCAGGCTCCAGCGCATCCGCTTCGGCGCCAGCACGGAGGCAATCGTCGACGCCACAAATTCCGCAGTGAAGAACGCGCCCGACTGCACATCCGGCAGTCCCCATTTCGCGGCCAGCAGCGGCAGCATCGGGCCGGGCAGGACCGTCACGATCCCGCAGATGACAAACCCGAAGCACAATACACTGAAGGCCGGTTCTTTGCGCGTTGCTGCCATGAAGCCCCAATTCTCTACTTCTTTTTCACCCGGTTCGGATTCGGCGGCATGGTCGATTCCCGGATGATCAGTTCCGGCACGATTGGCACCTCGTCGGGATATTCCTTCCCAGTCCGAATGCGGTCCAGCAAAATCCTGGCCGCCGTGTTGCCCATGCTGTTCAGCGGCTGCCGAATGGTCGTCAGCGCCGGCGTGTGGTACGCCGCGCCCTGAATGTCGTCGAACCCGATGACGGAGATGTCCTCCGGCACCCGCAGCCCCAGGTCGCGGAAGCTCCGGATCGCCCCAATCGCCGCAATGTCGTTGTAGGACACCATCGCCGTGAATGGCGCCTTCGATTCCAGCAGCTTCCCCGGCACCGGATAACCCAGTTCCGGCGACGACAGGTTCTGCTCCAGCTGTACCACCAGCTCCGGCTTCACCTCGATGCCCAGCTCGCCCGCCACCTTCATCAGGCTCTGCCAGCGATCGTCCGAATCGGAGCTGAACGTCTGCCCGCGCATGAACGCGATCTGCCGGTGCCCCAGCTGATACAGATGCCGCAGCGTCAGCTCCGCCGCTCTGCGGTGATCCAGCAGGATGCGCGTCACTCCCGGCAGCGGCTTGTGACCCGCAACCGCGACCACTGGCAGCGGCAGGCTGTGCTGCAGCGCCGTATCGATCGCGACAAATCCCTCCACCGACCGGTCCATCAGCAGCCCCGGATACTCCTCGATCAGGTCCGCCTTTCTCCGGTGGCTGGCCGTCAGATAGAAATATCCCTCTTCGATCAGCACTTCCTCGATGCCGTTCATCACCAGCACCGAATAGCCGTCGCTCAGCTCCGGAACCAGCACCCCCACCGAAAAGCTCTGCCGCCGCCGCAGCGACCGCGCGAAAAAGCTGGGCCGGTACTCGAATTTCTTCGCCGCCGCGATCACCCGGTCCCGCGTCTCCTGCGGAATCGATCGCACCCCCGGCGCATTGTTGAGCACCAGGGAGATCGTCGCCGGCGACAGGTCCAGATAGTCCCCCAGCGTTCGCAGGCTGATCGGCCGCGGCGGCAAATAGGGGTTCTTGTTCCCGTCGGACGCAGCTTCCTTCCCGCGCGCGGGACGAGCTTTACCCGTGTCTTTTCTTCGTCCTGCCATGGCCCTTCGTCTGCCCTTAGCTTTCCCCCTAAGCTACTCCTAAATGATGAATTTGCCCATGTTTTTCCCCATTTCGGGTTATCCTTGTACCAACCCCCGCCCGAAGCGAGATTTACCCGCTGTGCCCGCTCCGCCCGGGGAGGGCAAACCCCCCGTGCTCAATCGCGACGACAAGCTTCCCCCGTTCCGCCTCGCCATCGTCCAGTACGTGATCGCCGGCATCCTCGCCGTGCTGGTTTTCGGCCTGTGGCGGCTTCAGGTCGTCGGCGGCCAGAACTACCATGCCCTCGCGGAAGCCAACCGCATCCGCAAAGTTCCTCTCCTCGCCCCTCGCGGCAAGCTCTACGACCGCGATGGCAACCTCATCGTCGATAACTACCAGTCCATCTCCTGCTACCTGGTCCGTGAGCAGGGCCATGACATAACCCCGGACCTCCCGCTCATCGCCCGCGGCCTCCACATGACCGTCGATCAGATCGACGCCATTCTCCGCAGGTACCGCGCCGCGCCCAAATACCAGCCGCTTCCGCTCAAGCAGGACATCACCCCTGACGAGGCCGCGTTCATCGAAGCCCACAAAGACGAGCTGCCCGAGCTCGACACCATTCAGGAAGACCGCCGCCTCTACCCCCGCGATGGATTCGCCGCCCAGCTCATCGGCTATGTCGGCGAAGTCAGCGAGGAGATGCTCGACAACCCGAAGTACGCCATCTATGAGCCTGGCGACGTCGTCGGCCAGTCCGGCATCGAGGCCACCTACGACGGCATCCTGCGCGGCGAAGACGGCTCCCAGGACATTGCCGTCGACAGCCATGGCCGCGAAGTCGCGCGCCTCGGCACCGAGCCGGCCAAGCCCGGTCAGGCTCTCCGCCTCACCATCGACCTCGATGTCCAGCGCGCCGCTGAAAACGCCCTCGGCGATCGCAACGGAGCGGTCGTTGCCATCGATCCCCATACCGGCGAAATCCTCGCCATGGTCAGCCGCCCCATCTTCGATCCCAATCAGTTCTCCGTCCGCATCAGCCGCGACGAGTGGAACAAGTACATCACCGACCCCATGCACCCGCTGATGAACAAGGCCATCCAGGCGCAGCTCGCCCCCGGATCAACCTTCAAGGTCATCATGTCGCTGGCCGGCCTGCAGGAGAACGTCGCCCAGAACTTCAAGGTCAACTGCTCCGGCGGCGCCAATCTCTTCGGACACTTCTATGCCTGCGACAAAAAGCATGGCGAAGTCGACGTCGAGCACGGCATCTCCTGGTCCTGCGACACCTACTTCTATGAACTGGCCGTTCGCCTCGGCATCGACACCATCGCGAAATACGCGCACTCCGTCGGCATCGGCGTAAAGACCGGCGTCGATCTGCCCAACGAAGCCAGCGGCATCATGCCCTCCACCGAATGGAAGATGCGCACCTTCCACGAGAAATGGTATGCGGGCGAAGTCGTCTCTGTCGGCATCGGTCAGGGAGCCGTCGCCGTCACCCCCATCCAACTGGGGCGCGCCATCGGCGGCATCGCCTCCGGCGGCGTCTTCCATCGTCCCCACGTCGTCTTCCCTGACGAGCTCAGCCCGGAGATGCGCCAATCGATCCTCGACTCCTTCCCCGGCTCCGGCGATGTCACCATTCCCCTCACACCCGCGAACTGGGAGACCATCACCGACGGCATGTACAACACCGTCAATGGTCCCGGCGGAACGGCATTCGCCTCTCATCTTGAGGGCATCGATTTCGCCGGCAAGACCGGCACCGCGGAAGTCGTCAACCACTCCGCCGGCGTTAAGAGCCTCGGCACCGGCAACGCCCGCGCTAACGCCTGGTTCGTCGGCCTCACGCCCCGCCGCAATCCCGACATCGTGGTGGTCGTGCTCAACGAGCACGGCGGCTGGGGAGCGGAAGCCGCAGCCCCCATCGCCGCCCGCGTCATCGAGGCGTACGTGAACAAGCAGCGCCGCCTGCACAACAACCTGATGATCGCTCAGGATCAGAAGAAAATAGACGTCGGCGCGCTCTGGTCCAATCCCGCCGCGCCCGACGCCCTCGGCGGCAAGCCACTGCACGCGTCCCTCACCAAAAAGAATCCGGAACTCGCCGACGTTCGCGGCGGCCACCTCACCGTGCCCGCGACACCAGCTCCGCGTTCGAAGACGGCGCCACCGCAAAGCTCCGACAACTGACTTCCGTGTCGCGGCGGTACGGTTCTGCCGCCCTTCGCTGCTAGCGAAACAGCCTCGGCGCGAAGTCCGCAAACGCCCGCCGCCACGAGAGCCATTCGTGCGCCGTTCCGGGAG
>DATGJK010000529.1:0-3580 GCA_035295245.1 Acidobacteriaceae bacterium | reverse complement strand
CACCAGAATCGAAAAACCGCAGATGCGGATCACCTGCGGTTCGAGCGCGACGCCAAACTGGCCCTTCTTGTTCGACTGCGATTCGGGATTTGCGGCACTCTCCGGAATCGGAAACTCAACCATCTTGTAGCCTCCGTGCGGTCAGATCTGCACGTACTGCGTGTCACGGCGCTTGTGAAACACGTACGGCTTCCTGCAGTTCCGTGACCGATTGTTTGCCGGACCCGGCGACGTTCCCCGCCTCATCGTTTTCGTGTCGCGTCCTGAGCGCGTGCAGAATGTCGGTCTTCGTCACCAGTCCCTGGATCTTTCCTTCCTTTGAAACCACCAGCAGCATCGGCTGCTTATGCTCGCCCAGCAGCAGGCGCAGAGCTTCGCGTACGTCGCAGTCGGGCGCGACTCGCCCGATGCGCGCATCGATCAGGTCCCGCAGCCGCGTCGTTCGCCACTTCTCCGGCGGAGTGCGCAGCATGGACCACAGCGTCACCGCCCCGCGCAGTTCGCCGCCTTCGAATACCGGGAACGCCTCATGGTGTGCGTGCGGCGAAAGCATGCCCACGAATTCCTGCACCGTCAGCGAGGCCTGCGCCGAGACCAGAGTTTGCCGCATCACTTCCGTCACCGGCGTTTCCACCAGTTCCTGAATCTTGATGCCCTCATGCAGCCGCTGGTCGCCGGAGGCCGACGCGTCGCCCGATATGGCATACGCCACCGCCGCGCCGATTAGAGCGGGAATGATGAAAGCGTGCGCTCCGGTGGCTTCAGCCACGAAAACGGCAGCCGCAAGCGGAGTTTTATAGCCGGCGGAAATGAAGGCCGCCATCCCCACCGCAGCGTAGAGCCCAAGATTGGGGCTGTGCACGATGGACTGCGCGAAAGCCGTCCCCAGCGATCCGCCGCTGAGGAACAGCGGCACGAACATGGCGCTCACTCCGCCCGATCCCAGGGTAAAAATCGTGGCCGCCAGCTTGAAGCCGCTGAAGGCAACCAGCTGCGCGCTGCTGTGATGCCCGTTGAGCACCATCCCCACCGCTTCGTAGTTCGGGCCCAGCGGCACCAGCTGCCCAGGGTAGAGCTGCAGGAACCCCCATCCGCAAAGGCCCGTCAGCAGTCCGCCAACGCTCAGCTTCACCCAGTGCGGAGCGGTCCACTTGACGAAGAAAGTGCGCGCGCGGCGGAAGGTGACCACGAATCCCATCGCGATCAGCCCCACTCCCAGCCCGAGCAGCGCGCTCCAGTAGAGATCGTTGTGGCTGAACGAGCGCGCCCCGATGAAATCGAACAGCGGCGCCGATCCCAGAAAAGCGCTCAGCGTGACAAACGAAACAACCGACGCGATCAGCGACGGAACCAGCGCTTCATGCGCCAGGTCGTCGCGATACGGCATTTCCAGCGCGAACACAATACCCGTCAGCGGCGCGCGAAACACCGCCGACATGCCGGCAGCCGCACCGCAGATCAGCATGATCCGCCGGTCTCGGGCGTCCATATGCATCACGCGACGGAATTTTGCCCACAGCCACGACCCGATCGCCCCGCCGCCGTAGATGCTCGGCCCCTCCAGCGCGGCGCTGCCGCCGCCCCCCACCGAAGTAATCGCCGCGATAATCTTCGGCACGAACGGACGCATATCGATGTCGCCCTCGTGCTCGTGATACGAGCGGATAATCTCTTCCGTGGAATGCTCATCCGGATCGGGCGAGAAGACCTGCATGATCACGCCGGTGATCGCGAACGCCAGCACCAGTCCCGGCACAATCGCCCAATGATGGTGAAGGTAGTACCCCAGAACCACCGGCCAGACCGTTCCCAGAATCACGACCGCAATCCCGGTGATCAGCAGGCCGGTGACCACGCCGATGATCGGCGCCAGAATCAGCCACTTCTGCAGATCGCGCGAGTACACCGCTGCCAGGTCTTCATGGACCAGCGGCAGGTACTTGCGCAGGATCGGATGGTGCAGCAGCAGGTCTCGGGTTCTGCCTTTTTTTTCGGCGAAAGATTTCACGTCCGGCTTTGTCTCAATGGATGGAATTGGGTGTTACAGGCCGTGCTGTTTTGGAGCGTCGCGTCGTCTGTCTGAACGAGGGCGAGTTGCCGATCTCGCTGGCGTCCATCAGCGCCCTCATGCGTCCAACCTCGCGTCCGTGCAGAGCCGAGAGCCGCGTCAGCAGCCGTCTTCCGGTCGCCGTCAGCGAGACGATCACCACCCGCCGGTCGTCCCGGTCCTGCGTCGTGCGCACCAGTCCGCGGCGCACTGCTCGCCCCACCAGGCCGACCACCGAGTGATGCCTCTCCTGGAGAAATTCCGCCAGCTCGGTGATCGTTGCCGATCCCCGTCCGCTGAATCCCGCCACTCCCAGCATCAGCTGATGCTGCTGCGGCGTCACCCCGCATTCCCGCGCCGCCGTTTCGCTGAAACGGAGAAAGATGCGCAGCGCGTAGCGGAAGCGTGCCAGATCTCGTACGACGTCCTCGAACCTGGGAAATCGAATATCGGACACGCGCTGGATGGAACGCGTCTGAACACTCATCTGCAGCAGTATATCGCAGTGCGATGTATTATCCCGATCCTGGTGTCGTGCCGCGGCGCTGCAGATTTCCGCCCGCCCGCCGTTCCCCTCCGGGTGCTGTCCCGGCCGCGTCGGCAACCGTGACCCGGCGCCTGCCCCAGGAAATCGAAGAGACCTGCAGCGTTGGAACCACCTTCTCGCGAAAAGTCCATGTCCCCGATCGAATCAGCAGATACTCGATGTGCCACGACCCATCCTTCAGGAAGAAGCCCTCCAGCATGCCGAGACGGCCATCCTTCCCCCAGATTTCGTAGGATGCGAGATCGTTCGTGCGGCGCAGATGCGGATCGTCACGGCCGTCAACGCCGAATTCCATTCCCGGCGCCGCCGGACCGCACCAGTACGGATCGCGGTCCGGCCAGCCAAACGCGCGGTTCCAGGCAAGCTGCTGCTGCCGCGCCACCGGCCGAATCGTGTCCGCTTCCGGGCTGGCCAGCAGCTGCTCGAGGCTCAGCCGCGCCCGGACAATCCTGTTGTTCCAGTCCGGCTCCTCGACCGCAGAGGCCGGAATCACCACCGGCCGCGGGGCGTACCACCGGCCCGCATCCACGTTCAGATACCGAATCGTCCAGGAACGGTCGTCAAAGAGAAGGCTGCGGATCGCCCTCTTCTCCCCCTCGGTCGTCACCAGGGGAAATTCCTGCAACATCGCAAGACTGTGGAACACGCGACCCCCTTTCTGCTGTGATGGCTCATTCGAGCCGATTCCATCTGCCTGCGCTCGTGGTACCGGCTTCCTCTCTTATTATATCGCAGTGAGATAAATTGCCCAACATGAATGATGACCGCAAATTGAAGAGCTTGCAACCGTCATTCTCGGAAATCCGTGCACACCCGCGCGCTTCCCAACGCCCCGGGCCGCCCTCTATCCTGAGCCGAGGAGGAGCATTGTGAATATCAGCGGCAACACGATCCTGATCACCGGCGGAACCAGCGGCATTGGACGCGCGCTGGCTGAGGCGTTTCACAAACAGGGCAATCAGGTCATCGTCACCGGACGCAGGAAG
>DATGJK010000528.1:0-10569 GCA_035295245.1 Acidobacteriaceae bacterium | reverse complement strand
CTTCTCAATCGGCGCTTTGGATCGAAAGCCATGTCCGGGCTGCGTACTTGCTGTTTTCCAGTTGACCACCCGCATTTCGCCCGTAAGGGACCCGCCAGCCACCGTCGCCCGAATTCCCGTGATGGCGATCAGGTCTTGTGTCACGTGCGCGGCCGCTTTCGCCGTAACTCCCGTGATAAAGACCGTTCCCTGCCGATACGCTCCTCCGGTTATCGCCGCATTGCCGTCCACCTTGAATTGTTCGCGATTGCCGCTCCCGCCGGCATCCAGTTGCGCTGTGCCTCCTTCCAGCCCCGGCGCGCCGGTCAGGGCACGGATTTCCAGAGCGTCGATGGCGCCCTTGATTTGGAATTGCCATTGCGGGTCGGAGAAGTTGCTGAGCGTGCCCGCTACTCGGATCACCGTTTTCGGCAGCCGGTTCTGCGGACCGCTTTGCAGCGTCAGTGAAATCAGATTTGCTGTATTGCGCCCCACGTCGACCGAGGCATCCAGCGCCGAGTGAACGGGCGTATCGAAGCCGCGCGAGGCAACAATGTCCTCTGCATGGATCGTGCCAACGTAATGGCCGCTGGACGGCACGTAGCTGACCTGCGCCGCCAGGTCGTTTGCGCGCAGTTCGAAGGGGACGGAGCGCTCATTGAAAATAGCCAGCCCGTTGTTGAGGACGGTGCGCCCGATCTGCAGGTTAAAGATCTCGTCCGTTGTGGACGCATTTGAAGGGTGCTTCGGCTGGGGCTGATTCGTGCTGCCGCCCGGATTCACGATCAGATGGATAACCGGGTGGTCCGCCTCAAGATAATTCAGCGCAATCTTGGGGCGGAAAAAAGAAAGAATCTGCAGGCGCACATAAAGGCGGTCGAGATGCGCATAGGGCACCTGGCCTGGGGCCTCAAGCCCGTGGATGGTAAGGTCATCGATTTCGAACGCCAGATGGGTCAGCCGCCACCCGAACTGCTTCATCTCAACCCGACCGCCGGTCGAGTCCTCCAGACGAGCGATAATCACTTGCCGGATGCGGTTCTTAAACGATGGCGTCGAGGCGTAGATCGCCAGCCCCACGATAATGATCGCGATGATGCCGACAATCCACAGGAAGAACGTGAGCACGATCCTGCCCATGCGCCGGCGCGGCCGCGGCGGCGGGGCGGGCGCTGATTCATGCTCGGGCACGGGCAGGACACTCATTGATTTGGGTTCCCCGGGTTTGTGCTGTTGGTGTCGAAATCCGCGCTGAACGCCTGATCCACAATGCGAACATTCCCCTGATCGCGCAGGCTGCCCAGCCAGTCCTGAAACAGTCCGCTGACCTGCTGCTGCAGCAGGATTTCACGGATGCGCGGTGCCACCACATCCAAAGGCGGTGCCGCCTCGTGATTCTTCTCGAGCGCGGGCACGAGTGTCTTGTGGTAATAGGTCGAAATCTGATCCGGCGCGACGCGGATGCCGCTCCGAAAACGAAGGTCAATAAACCGGATGATGGCCAGCCGCTGGCTCCAGCGTTCCCGCACCTGCTCCAACGTGAGCCCGTTTGCCTTCAGAAAAGTATTCCAGCCGTCTTCCGTTGTGCAGTGGTATTGCCGTTCGCACGCGGGAATCATCTTCCGCAGGTCCTCAATGGATTTGGCGACTTCCGGCCCCGCTGTCGTTACGGATTGTTGTTGCTCCTTCATCTGCTGCATGATCAGCGTCCGGTCGATGAGCCGGCGCAGCGCGCGGTCTGGCGTGTTTTGTCCGGGTAGTACCTGAAGCGGTTCAAGGGCAGAGAAGCGCATTTCCTGCCAGACGTCGCTCTGCAGCATCACATCCGAGCCGACGATGGCAACAACGTGATCGAGTGCGACAGCGCCTGGCAGCACGGCCGGCGGCGGCTCCGGAGGCTGCACAAGGGCTTGCGGGGACGGAGCTGCATGGCCCTGCGGCTGTGCCGTTTGACCCTGTGCGGGCGCGGTCGGGCTGGGCGTCGTCCCCTGCGGCTTCGCGGTTTGGGTATCCGTCTGCGCCTGAGTTGTCTGCGCGCCTACGCCTGGCACGGCGACACTCAGGACAAATGCCACAACCGGAATGAGCGCGCCGCGATTCATCAAAACGCCTGCCCGATGCTGAAGAAGAAATTGAAGTGGCCGGCCTGCCCATAGCAAGGCGACGTATCCCCGTGTACGCAGGTTCCTGAGGTCGGCTTGCCGTAAGTCACGATGACCGGATAAACGGGGGGATTCAGGTTATAGCCCACGTCGATCCTTACCGGGCCGATCGGCGTGTGATAGCGCGCGCCCACGCCCAGGGTATGCGAAAAATCATTGAAGTCGCAGGTTCCGGTGCGGTTCGTGCTCGACGACCGTGTTACCTGCTGCTGCACCGTTGCGGAAAGGTATTGGGGCGCAGTGCACGTGTAGCTGTGCGGCTGCTTGATGCGGAGAAGCGACGGCCAGATATCCGACGAGTTGTTGAAGACATTCCCCATATCGTGGAACAGCACGAAGCCCAGCGACTTTCCGAAATACGGAAGCTGCGGATTCGGGAGACGCAATTCCGTCTGATTCACAAAGACTCCGGCGCCGCCGATTGGAAAGCCGGTAATGGAATCGCGCGGCCCGGCGGAATTGAGCGGAAAGCCACGCAGCGATTCCGGCCCACCGGCATACAGGCGTTCCGGCAAGGGGATGGACTCGTATTTGCCTTCCCCATATACGCGTTCCAGGCCAAACCGAGTATTGCGCGCGAGCACGTAATTCTTGTGCGGACCGATCTGATAATAGGTGGAATTGCTCCAGTCAAAGTGGTCGAAGTTCGCTTCGGAATCCAGAAAAGAGTGGTCCGTCGCAAATTCCTGAATGCTGTTGTACATCCCCGAGCGCGCATCCAGCGGCTCCGGCCTTCGCGTATCCCGGATCCACGTGAGTTCCGGCCCACCGACGCGCACTGGTTCGGAGAGCAGCGGGATCAGGTTGGGCGCCACCTGAATCGTCGCGGCGTTGACTTTCACGCGGCGGTAAGAGACCTGGTAGATCAGCGTGTTGATGAGGTCTGGATGCTGCGTGAGCCGGATATCGCCCTCCGATGTGGACGAGGCGAACGTGACCACGTTTTGCGCGTTGATGTAGCCGCCACCCAGTGAGAACGCCAGCGAAGGATGATTCAGGAACCGCGGCGCATCGTACTCGGCCGTGATCTGTTGCTCGAGCGTGCCGTATTCGGAGCGAAACGTGATCGTCTGGTTGCGTCCGAACAGATTGATGCGCGAGACATCCAGTTCGACCAGCGGACTGACGCCAAAGTGGCCGTTGGGCGAGCAGGAAAACGAGGAAGGATTGATGCCGAGCTGAATCAGGCTGATCGCGTTCGGGCAATTCGTGTTGGGCGTCCCTGTCTGCGCCTGCAGCCCGGCGCCGTAGACGATATCCCACCGGCGCGCCTCGTCAAACTGCAGCAGAACATTCTTCCGCGGCTGATCGCCGCCTGGATTCTCCACGGCGACATTCACCTGGTTGAACAGCGTCAGGTTATAAAGCTGCCGTTGTGTCTCCAGCAGCTTCGACTGGTCCAGCGGCTGGCCAGCCTGCACCATCACCTGGTGCTCGATCGTGCTGTAGCGCGTGTAATGCAGTCCGCTGTTCACAATGTTACGAATGAAGATCTGATCGCCCGGCGTGACGTCCATGGCCACGTCAATCAGGTTTGGGTCTTTAGGCGAAGGCTTCTGCTCCAGAGTGACTTTGGCGTGGTCATATCCGTTATCCAGAAAATAAGCAAGGACCGCGTCACGGTCCGCTGCCAGGTTGTTGCCTGAATACGGCTGGCCGGTCTGCAGGCTGAGCTTCGGCTGAATCGCCGCCATTTGCGAGGCCGTCACGCCGTTCACCTTGTAGCTGCCGACCTTCTGCTGGATCCCTTCCGCGACGCTGTAGGTGACGCCGAGATTATGTTCTTGATTCTTCGGATTGACGCTGAGATCGCGAACTTCGGGCGTGACCTTCACGTTGGTGAAGCCGTTGTTCTGGTAAAGCGCGGTGATGGTGTTCACGTCGGCCGTTTGCAGTGCCAGCGAATAGGTTCCGTGCGGCACAAACAGCGAAGCCGGTTGAACGCTGAGCCGCTGCTTCAGTGTCCAGCTTCCGAAATAGTGATTGCCGGTAAGACCAACGGAAGCGATCCGGTCGCGCGGGCCCAGAGTGACGTCGTACGTGACGCGTGTCAGCCCGTCATGGCTGTCCACGATGTGCGTCACCTTGGCATCGAAGTAGCCCTCGCGCTGGAAATAGTCGCGAATGCGCTTGCTGCCCGCATTGAGCAGGTCTTCGTCGAGAGTCCCCTCCGTGTAGATCGGGACCAGAGACTTGATCTTGCCGCGGCTGAGGTGCGCTCCCTCCACGATGACCCGGACAATGGGTCCCCGGTCCGCCTGAAAAGTGAAATTCAGATGGTTCTTCGCGGGGTCGTATTGCTTCGATGTCAGACTGACGTTCGGTTCCAGCCGCTGCTGCTTCTGGTAGGTATTGCGGATATTCGCGAGCGCATGACTGACCGTTTCCCGGTTCACTTTTGCGTTGCTTTTGAGCTTGGCTTTCTTGCGGAAGGTATGCAGATCCATTCCGCTGTCGCCCTGAACGTTGACCTCCCCGATTCGGGCTCGGTTGCCAGCCTTCACATTGAACTGAATGTCTTCCAGCGCGTGAGCGGGATCCACCCTGGTGTGGTGAACAATCGATCCGGCGTAGAAGCCGTTCTCCTGAAGCGTTTGCTCCAGCAATTCAGTCGCGCGGTCCACCTTCGGTTGCGTAAAGGGCGTTCCCGCATTCAGGCGTGTGGAGTAGTTCAGCTGATTGTTCAGCTGCACGTTACTGATTCCGCGCACCAGCACGCGGCCGATGAACAGGGCCGGCTTGCCGGTGAAGGTGAGAATGACTCCATCGGCCTGCTTCTGTCCGTCAACGGCAATGCTGTCGAAGAGGCCGCTCGCATACAGCCGGCGCAGGCTGTCACGAACCTTGATGGGTTCGAGCGGTTGATTCGGTTGCTGCTCGAGGCGCTCCGGAAGCGGCTCGAGGTCCGCTTTGGAGACTCCAGCAAATCGAATATCCAGCACCTTCAGGCCGGTCCATCCCTGCAGTACGTCGGAAGTGGGTACCGGAGCCGGTGTTGCCGGGGGCTGCGCCTGCACATTGTTATAGGAGGGTAAAACGCTGCCCGGAGGAACCGGCGGCGTGCGCTTCTGCTGTTCGACCGGCGACTGCGGGTTCGGCGGCTGCTGGGTGGGCACGATCGGCTGCTGCTGCGCATGACAAAGTGCGGGCAGCGCCGAAAGCACGAAGGCGACGATCCACACGAGCAGGAATCCCGGCGCGGTCGCAGGGACTCTGTGGCCGGACCGAACGTCCGCTCGTCGTTGCAATTCAGGAAAATCTCGCGAACCCAAACCGCCCTCGTACCGATGCGAAAAGCTGCTTGAATCGGGAGTGCTCTTGACGGCTGAATCCCGCGCTGCCTCTCATCGCGAGCCGCGCACCCTCGCCCCGCCTCGCTGTCTGGAAAGGTGAGATGCGCGAATGCTCAAGATCGTCCTCCGCTGCTCAGTCCAGTGCGATGCAATAAATTCTTATACTACTCAGGGATGGCGGCTTCGTCTCAGATCGTTGCAGAACGCTACTCGCGTCAGGCGCTCTTCCCTGGAATTGGACCCGGCGGCCAGGAAAAGTTGCTGCGCGCCCATGTTGCCGTGGTGGGAGTTGGCGCCACCGGCGCTGCCGCGGCCAGTTTGCTGGCTCGCGCCGGCGTGGGCACTCTCACGCTCATCGATCGCGACTTCGTAGAGGAGAGCAATCTGCAGCGGCAGGTGCTCTTCGATGAGGCGGATGCGCGCGAATCGCTGCCCAAAGCGGAAGCCGCGCGCCGCCGCATCGCCACCTTCGCCGGTGGAATCACCGTCCATGCCCGCGTGACCGACCTCGTGCCGTCCAACATTCACGATCTGCTGAACGGCGCGGAGATCGTCCTCGACGCTACGGACAACTTCGAAACGCGCTATCTGCTGAACGATTATGCCGTCGAGCAGGCCAGGCCCTGGATCTATGCCGCTGCCGTTGGCGCCTATGCCGTAACCATGAACATTGTTCCCGGCGACACCGCCTGCCTGGCGTGCCTGTTCCCCAAACCCCCGGGAGGCGCGGTCGAAACCTGCGATACCGCGGGAATCCTTAACTCTGCGGTGAACCTGGCAGCCTCCATCGAAGTCACCGAAGCCTTGAAATGGATCGTCGGCGCGCACGATACGATGCGGCGCACCCTGCTTTCCTGCAACTTGTGGTCGAACGAATGGGCCGAAGTTTCGGCCGCCAAACCCCGGCCGGATTGCGCCGTGTGCGGCCAACGAGACTTCACTCACCTGCGCGGAGAAGGCAGGCCGCACATCACCTTGTGCGGACGCAACTCGGTCCAGATTCACGAGCGCGCGCGCCCCATCGATCTGGCGCAGATGGAGGACCGCCTGCGCCCGCACGGCAGCGTCCGGCGCAACGACCTGCTCCTGCGCTTTGCGCGCGGTGAAATCGTCATGACCCTTTTCGCTGACGGACGCGCGATGATTCAGGGCACCAGCGATATTGCGGTCGCCCGCACATTTTATGCGCGTTTCGTGGGCTCCTGATCCGCCGCCACGCAAAAAGAGAAACGCCCCGGTTCACCACCGGGGCGTTTTTGTTGTTGCCTTTGCGCGAAGCGCGGTGACCTCGACGCCAGTCCTCAGAACTGGTTCCAGAGAAACTGGTTGTACACCTCGTGGTGGAACTGCACCTCCGCCGGCTTCACGAACGTACCCAGCAAACGCGGGCAGCGGTCCGCCGAAGCTTCCTTCAGATCGGCGTAGCGGCCCTTCACATCCTCACCGAGCAGCTTCGTCGTCCAGGTTGCGTTCCGGAAGTTCTCGATAGCCGTGTAGATGTTGTCGGGCAGGTACCGCTCCGCCTGGCGCAGGTTCTCCTGTTTCGATGTATCGCCCGTGATGCCAGTCTTGAAGACGGCCAGCATGACGAGGTACGGGTTCGAATCGGGCGCCACGGACCGGACTTCGACGCGCATGGAGCGCTCGTTGCCGATCGGGATGCGGATCATCGACCCGCGGTCGACGGCCGATGCCTTGATCTGGTTCGGAGCTTCGAAGTGCGGATCGAGGCGGCGGTACGCGTTGACACTCGAGTTCAGCAGCAGGCAGATGTCATTGCCGTGCGTCAGGATGCGGTCGAGGAACTCCCATCCGGCCTTCGAGAGCTTCTCCTCGCCCTTTGGATCCCAGAACAGGTTCTTGCCGTCTTTGCTGATCGACACGTTGGTGTGCATGCCGCTGCCGTTGACGCCCACTACCGGCTTAGGCAGGAAGCATGCCGTCATGCCCAGGCGCGTGGCCACCTGCCGGCAGATCAGCTTGTAGAGCTGAATCTGATCGGCAGCCGCGACGACCTCGCCGTAGCTGTAGTTGATCTCGAACTGCGAAGGCGCCACCTCAGGGTGGTCCTTCTCGTTCTCGAATCCCATCGAACGCTGCACTTCGGCCACGGTGTCAATGAATGTGCGCAGCGGATCACCGGGCAGCGAGTGATAGTAGCCGCCCGTATTGACGTACTCGAAGCGGCCCGTCTCGGGGAACCGGCGCTCGGCATCGACACCGGCGAACAGGAACCCTTCAATCTCGTTCGCTGCGTTCAGGGTGTAGCCGTGCTTGTCGTAGGCCTCCTGGGCGAACGTCTTCAGCTGGCCGCGGGTGTCCCCGGCATAGGGGCTGCCGTCCTTGTCGATCACATCGCCATAGACGAGTACTTTGCCGGCCCCGAAAATGTCTGCCGGGGCGAAGTAGAACGACGACCAGTCGATTCCCAGGCGCAGATCGCTTTCCTTCTGCGCCGTAAAGCCGCGAATCGACGAACCGTCGAACGTAAGGTTCTCGTACGCGTGCAGCAGGAACTTCTTGTCGTAGTCGAGCATGTGCAGGCGGCCTTCCAGGTCACAGAACAGCACCGTGACCGCCTTAATGCCCTTTTGATCGGTGAGGTACTTCAGCCGCTCCTCTTTGATCTTGTCCAGTGCTACCCGCTTTTTGCGCTGCTCTTTGGCTTTGAGATTGAGTTCTTCCAGCTCTTCGTATGAAAGCGCCAGGAAATTCCGATAATCAGTCGACATGCCTCTCCTCTGAAGCGAAGGTTTTGGGGGTCCGATGCCGCGCCGGACTCAACCCAGACGGACGACGTGGGTCGCCTGGAACGCACTGCATGCTTCGCGGGGCCGGTGCCCCGGGTAAAGCTGCTCTGCAGTGTGGAGAAGGTTTGGCGGTGCCTTTTCAGAGTAACGCCCAGGAGATGTGCATGTCTCATAAATTAACGTGATGCGAGGAATCGCTCGCCGTTATGGGCGAAGGCGCCGTCTCGGTCTACTCTGGTTCAGTGAGCGCGCATCAGGCCGAAGCCGTCATCCTGCGGACGTGGCCGATTCACGAGGCCGACCAGATCGTGTCCCTCTTCACGCGCTCGCAGGGCAGGATCAAGGGCGTAGCGAGGTCCGCAGCCAGGTCGCGGCGCCGCTTCGGCGGAGCGCTGGAGCCGATGACCTGGGTTTCCGCCAGCTACGTGGAGAAGCCGAAACAGGATCTGGTGCGGCTCGACGCATGCGAAGTCATCGCCTCGCCACTCTCCGATCCCGTGGACTATACGCGAGCGGCGGCGCTGGCCTTCTACGCGGAGGTGCTGGAGGAAACCTTGCCGGACCACGATCCGCATGACGCCGTATTCCGCCTGCTGCTGGCGGTCCTTGCGCAGACCCGCACCAGTCGCATCTGGATGCCGGTCACCTATTTCTCGCTCTGGATGACGCGTCTGCTGGGCTGGATGCCGTCCGTGACCCAGTGCACGGAGTGCGGCGACTCGTTCGCGGGCGGCCCCGCATGGTTCCATGCGCAGGCCGACGGGCTCGTCTGCAGCCGGGATAAGCGACCTGCAGATCGCATCCTCAGCGCAGAATCCGTCGCTCTGGCGCGGAAGATATTCGAGTCTCCCATCGCGGCGCTGGGCGGCGAGCCGTGGCCCGCGGGGCGAGCCGCCGACCTGCGCAGATTCGCCACACAGTCTCTGGAGCGGCATCTGGAGCGCCGCCTGAACAGCGCGGCAGCGCTTCTCAAACTGACACAGGAGCGGCCGTGATCGCCGCATCTTTGCCGGATACCGCTCATCTACACTATTGGCTTCCACACAGTTTCGCCGGGGAGAACGATGAACATAGCAGGCACCGTTACTGACTTGATCGGCAATACGCCTCTCGTGCAACTGAACCGCGTCACCGCAGGCGCGCCCGGACGCGTCGTGGCGAAGCTGGAGAGCGCTAATCCCGCCAACAGCGTCAAGGACCGCATCGGCCTGGCCATGATCGAGGCCGCCGAGCGCGAGGGCAAGATCAAGCCGGGCCAGACAGTGCTGGTCGAGCCCACCAGCGGCAACACAGGCATCGCCCTGGCCTTTGCCGCCTCCGTCAAGGGCTACAAGCTCATCCTGACCATGCCGGACACGATGAGTCTCGAGCGCCGGGTTGTGCTGCTTGCCTTTGGCGCTCAGCTGGTGCTGACCCCCGGGCCCAACGGGATGAGCGGCGCGATCGCCAAGGCAAAGCAGATCCTTGCCGAGACTCCTCACGCCTGGATGCTGCAGCAGTTCGAAAACCCAGCGAATCCGAAGATCCACTTCGAAACAACCGGGCCCGAGATATGGAACGACACCGACGGGCAGGTCGACATGCTGGTATCCGGGGTCGGCACCGGCGGCACTTTGACGGGCGTCACCGAGTACATCAAGCCGAAGAGACCGTCGTTCCGGGCCATCGCTGTCGAGCCCACCGACAGCGCCGTGCTTTCAGGCGGCAAGCCCGGCCCGCACAAGATCCAGGGGATCGGCGGCGGGTTTGTTCCCGACGTGCTGCGGACCGACCTGATCGACGAGGTCGTGCAGGTCACCAACGAGGCCGCCATTGCCATGGCGCAGCGCCTTCCGCGGGAAGAAGGCCTTCTCGTGGGAATCTCGTCCGGAGCGGCGGTCCACGCAGCCGTCGAGGTAGCGAAACGCCCGGAGAGCGCAGGCAAACTGATCGTTGCGGTGCTGCCTGATTTCGGGGAGCGCTACCTGACGTCCGTCCTCTTCGAGAATCTGCGGCACGAGGCACAGAACCTGAAGACGGCGAATGTATAGCCCCCCCCGGGGGTATGGTTCACGTATTTGCCTGAATCGGCAGGAGTTTCAGGGTAATACCCTGAGGGGGTAGTGGGTCAGTTTGAAATCCACAGACTCGCATCGATTCTCAGACCGTGGCATGATGGTGGTATGCAAAAGCGGTCAAGCAAAATGGACTTTGCGCAGAATGCCCTGCGCGTGGTGGAAATATCGACGGGCGAAGCCCTGGCCCCCAGAAAGAAGAACGCTGCCGCCGTTGCTCTCGGGAGACGCGGCGGATTGAAGGGTGGGGTTGCGCGGCGGGAGAAGCTGTCTCCTGAGCGGCGCAGAGAGATTGCCTCCGCTGCCGCTCGAAAGAGATGGGCGCACGAAA
>DATGJK010000527.1:0-3620 GCA_035295245.1 Acidobacteriaceae bacterium | reverse complement strand
CTCGCTCTCGCGGAGGCGCTGGGCCAGCTGCTCGATGAGGTGCATCTTGTTCAGACCCATCGGGTCTGGAATCATATCAGCGTCCCGGGGTGGCACCAAGTTTCCGCGGCGCGAGTCCTCCTTGCGATCCATCGCGGGGCGTGCGCTGATCAGGTCGTGAGCGAGCCCCGCGCCATCATCCACCTCGACATGGACGCCTTCTACGCGTCCGTGGAGCAGCGCGATGACCCCAGCCTGCGCGGGAAGCCCGTTGTTGTGGCATGGCGCGGGAACCGGTCCGTGGTGTGCGCGGCCTCCTACGAGGCGCGGCGGTTCGGCGTACGGTCGGCGATGCCCGCCATTCGTGCCGAGCGGCTCTGCCCTGAGGCGGTCTTCGTTCCTCCGGACTTCGTGCGCTATCGCGCCGTGTCGCGGCAGACGCGTGACATCTTTCGCCGCTATACAGACCTCATCGAGCCGCTTTCGCTCGATGAGGCGTACCTCGACGTCACCGAGAACAAATGCGGCCTGCCAACTGCGACGAAGGTGGCGAAGGCGATCCGGCAACAGATCCGGGAAGAGCTGCAACTGACCGCATCGGCAGGCGTGGCCCCGAACAAGTTCCTGGCCAAGATTGCCTCCGACTGGAAGAAGCCGGATGGGCTGTTCGTTATCCAGCCTGAAGATGTGGACACCTTTCTGCCGCCGCTGCCGGTCGAGCGGTTGCCTGGCGTGGGCAAGGTTACGGCGGAACGGCTGAAGACCTTTGGCATTCGTACCGTAGGAGACTTGCGTGCGTTGCAGCCGGCGGTCCTCGAGAGCCACTTTGGTAAGCACGGCATTCGTCTGCACGAATTGGCGTTTGGCATCGATGAGAATCCGGTCGAGCCAAATCGGCCGACGCAGTCGATCTCAGCGGAGGACACCTTCGAGCGCGATGTGCCGCTGGAAGAGACCGCGGAGGCGATTCGCTGTCTGGCCGAGAAGGTCTGGACAGCATCGCGCAAAGAAACCCGGGTCGCGCGCACGGTCGTCCTGAAACTCAAGACGGCGGAGTTCAGGATCCTGACCCGAAGCCTCACGCCTGCCGAGCCTGTCGCTTCCTGCGAGGAACTGACGCAGATCGCTCTGGCCCTGCGCGAGCGCGTCCACCTTGGCCCGGAGCAGCGTTACCGGCTCATTGGCGTTGGGCTGGGCAACTTTCGGGATCCGGGGGAGGAGCCGGATCAGCCGGAGCTGTTCGATGAGAGCGAGGGCCCGCCTGTGTTCGAGGCGAGCCCTGCTGAGCACAACGGATGATTTACGGCTGACCCGTGGGTGTCGGGTTCTCGGCTGTAAATTCCGAGCAGCAGGGCTTTGCCGCCGCCGAGAACTCCATCAGTTCCACACGCGTCTTGTCCGGATCATAGGCATTGAACTGCCACTTGCCGTCTCTGCCGATCTGCGGGCGCGGCGGATCAGTGCCGAGCCGGTCTTCGGAGAATAGCTTCGTGACCGTTTGTTCCATGTTCTCAACACCGAGCGAGAAGTGATTCAGCACCCCCAGTTGCTGTTGCGAGATGTTCTGCGGAATGCCGCTTCCAGAAGGGCCGCTGGTGAGCATGTACTCGAGCCAGTCATGGCCGTCCGGAACCTGCTGCGAGACCCAGTCGGTCCTGTCCTCGTGCATGCCGCCGTGCCAGTAGGGGCGGAAGCCCAGGATCTCGCGGTAGAAGGCGTCTTCTTTAGCGCGGTCCCGCACCAGCATGCCCACGTGAATGATGCGGTGGCCGATGGGATCGGCGTCGGAGATGTGGTAGAGCGCGGCGGTGTCCCTGATGCCCAGCAGCTTCGCCGCAGGCTGCACGAATTCGACTTTGTTGTCTTCGGGATCCTTCACGTAGAACCAGGCGCTGCCGTCAGAGCCGTGCTCGACCTTGTCGGGAACCGTGACGCCGTGCGCGCCCAGATAGCTGCGGAGCGCGTCGGCATTCGCCGTGAGGTAACCGAGATGATCCAGGCGGTCGACGCCGGCATCGGCGGGCAACGGCAGCACCTCAACGAACTGCTCCTGATTCACGTAGTAGCGGGCGCCGCTGGGATTCTCAGGATCAGCTGCCTTCCTCAATCCAATCTGGTGGACGTAGAACTGCTCGGTTTTCGCCGCGTCGCTGGTGTAGACGCTGATGTTCGACACACCGATGATCGGCGGCCGGGACGGCGAGTTCTGCGCCGCGCAGGTGAGGCATGCAACCGCAAGAAGAGCAATGGGAAAACGCATGAACCGGCACCCTCCAGGATGCGTATGGAATGCGTATCGAGAATACCCCCGCGGCGTTGCAAAATCCACGCTGCGCAACTGATCGAGGCCGGGATACTATGGCACCACGGATGAAGCCGCGGAAGAAAGGACCATCTCCGAATCTGCTGCGAATCCTGCTGGCGCTGTGGGCGGCGGTGAGCCTCTCCTACTGGGCCGCGGGCACCTCGGACCTTTGGAGCCTGCGCGTGCACTGGGATCAGCAGGTGCGCGCGCCCTTCTCGTACGACTGGAATACCCGCCTGATCGAGTCCGTTGAGCCGGAAGCGGCAAAGGCCGGACTGGCGGCCGGCGATCGCGTGCAGGAGCTGAACGGAGCTCCTTATGCCGGGGTTGCGCAGTGGATCGACGTGATCCATGAGTCGCGTCCGGGCGACATCCTCGAGGTGGGATTTGTCCGGCCAGGTGGCCAGCCGGCCACGGCGACGCTGTCGCTCGAACGCCGGCCGTGGCCCTTTGGCAATACCTCGGCCATGGTCGCGTTCTGGCGCGACTTCTTCCTCACTGGATTCCTCCCGCTGATCTGCCTGCTGATTGGCTTCTGGGTCGTGGTGGCACGTCCCACCGACCGCAACGCCTGGCTGCTGCTGGTGCTGCTGACTTTCCCCAGCGTGGCCTTTCTGGGGCAACTGCTGGCCACCGGGGCAGGGCTTCTGCTGCGCAACATCTGGCTGGAATTGATTCAGCTTGCGGCGCCTCCTGCTCTGCTGCTGTTCGGCGTGTACTTCCCTGAGCGATCGAGGATCGATGCGCGCGCGCGGTGGGTGAAGTGGATCCTGCTGGGGGTTTTCGGCCTCTGCGTCTGTATTTTGTTCCCGCTGCTGGCGACGATGTATTACGCCGGCGGAAACGGCCCCTTCTGGGCGAAAGTGGGAGACTTCGTCAGCTCGACTATCAATTACCTGAACCTGCTGTTCGTGATCCTGTACCTGGTTCTGACGCTGGACAAACTGCGCTCGGCCTCCACGGCGGACGCGCGACGCCGTCTGCGGGTGCTGACGGCGGGCATGGTTGTCGGCGTGGGAACGCTGCTGGTGGTCTTCGTCCTGCTGCCGCATTACGGGATCACCGAGAACAATCTGAAGTTCATCTGGCTGCGCTACCTGGGGGCGCTGGTGTTCATGGTGGCGCCCCTGACGCTGGCCTATGTCGTGGTGGTGCAGCGCGCGCTGGACGTGCGGGCACTGCTGCGCATGGGCACGCGCTACGCGCTGGCCAGAGTGTCGCTGTGGGTCGTGCAGGTGGCGCTGCTGACCGTGATCGGATTGCGGCTGCTGCGCCCGGTGATGCAAAGCCGCCAGCCGCAGCCCTCGGATTTCGCCGGAGCGCTGGTCTTCCTGGC
>DATGJK010000526.1:0-6399 GCA_035295245.1 Acidobacteriaceae bacterium | reverse complement strand
GAGGACTTCGCGGATTTCGCGGCCGAGGGTGCGAACAAAATGGAGACTGTCGATCATGGCTGCGTCGTTCGCCTCTGAGCGGTTCTTCTGCTCGCGGAGCAGGGTGGAGGCGGGGCGCGTGTGGCCAACGAAGAAGAGCATGAGGGAGTCGCGGAGCTCGCGGAGCGACTCCTCGGTCATGTGCAGCGGAGTCACGCGGACTTCGCCGTCAGGCCGGTATTCCTGACAGAGGAGGCCACCATAGGCGGCGACGTACTGGTCCTGTTTTCCGACGGGCTCGCCGAGACGGTTCATCTCGATTTCGACGGCGTCCTGGGCGAGGCGTTCCGCGGTGACCGGCTGGCGGCGCAGGGCGTAGAGCGCGTGGAGGAGTCCGACCAGGAAGGTTCCGGAGGAGCCGAGACCGGTTCCGACGGGCACATCGGCGACGCTGACCACTTCCAGCGGCGACTCAGCGCGATGCATGCGGATGGCTTCGCGCATGAGGGGATGGCGGATCTGATCGCAGGTGGCGGCGTGCTCAGTCTCGGAATATTTGAGGAAGTAGCCGGGAAGGAAGCTGCGATTGACGGAGATGTAGACGTATTTATTGATGGCTGCGGAGATGACGAATCCGCCGCCGTGGTCGCGATAGTAGGAAGGGAGATCGGTGCCGCCTCCGCCCATGGAGATGCGCAGGGGCGTGCGCGTCATGATCACTCGAATACCTCCTGCAGCCGGCCTGGCGGGAACGGCAGATGCCGCGGGCGGCGGGAGTCAAAGAAGAGGCCGGTGGCGATGACTGCTTCGGTTTCGCGCAGGCCGGCGAGGGAGCCGATTTCGTAGAAGCGGGTGCGGGCTTCGTATCCGGCGAGCAGGCCGTAGTCGACGAGGCCAGGCCAGAGGCCGGCAAGATCGAACCTGGGCGCATGCCAGCCGGCGATCAACTCCGCCTCGATGGCCTGGAGGCCATAGTCGATGTAGTGCATGCCGGAGCGAGCGCCGTTGCTGTGGTAGCAGGTCACGATGCCGTTGCGGTAGTCCACATTGCTGGTGCCCCAGCGGTTGTCATTGCGAAAGACGGTCATCAGGGCGGGGCGGCCACAGTCGCGATAGGCGCGCCAGACCGGCTCGAACGGCTCGTTGAGCCAACTGTCGCCATACATGATGAGGAAGCGCGGCCCGAGCAGGGGCAGGGCAGCGCGGATGGCGCCTCCGGTGCCGAGCAACTGATCGCCGTCGCGGCTGTATTCAATGGAGAGGCCGAAGCGTTTGCCGTCGCCGGCGAAGGCCTCAATCTCGTGGCCGAGATGGCCGCAGCAGATGACGATCTCGCGAAGGCCGTTCTGATGGAGGCGGCGCAGCTGATGGGCCAGGAAGGGCTCGCCTGCGACGGGTAGGAGCGATTTGGGAGTGTGCAGAGTGAGTGGATGCAGCCGGGTGGCCAGTCCGCCCGCCAGCAGAGCGAGGCGAGGAGGCCAGGAGGCATCAGTTCGAGAGCGAGCGATCATCGGCAACAAGCTCCTGGAGGGAATGGCGTACGGCTTCGCGGCTGTTCCACTTGGGGGCCCAGCCGAGGGCATGCATGCGGGTTGAGTCCAGACGGACGACGGGCACATCGCCCTTCCAGCCGCAACGTCCGCCGGAGTAATCGAAGATGGGTTTGGCGGAGAGGCCAAGCGCTTCAGCGGCCATCTCGGCGATCTCGGTGACGGTGACGGCGTCATCGGTCGCCACGTTAAAGACGGAGAATGACGACGGCGCTCGTTTGGCTGCGCAGAGCACGGCGGCGACAACATCGTTGACGTGAATGTAGGGCTTGCTCTGTTGTCCATCGCCGAGGATGGAGAGCTTGCCGGGTCTTTTCTTCAGGCGGCGAAGGAAGTCGTAGCCGACGCCGTGCGTCTGGCGAGGGCCGACGACATTGCCGAAGCGAAAGGCGCAGGCCTGCAGGCCGAACATGGAGCAGTAGCTGGCGATGAGGGCTTCGCCGGCCAGCTTGCTGGCTCCATAGGTGGAGACGGGGCGCATGGGGGCGTAATCCTCGCAGACGAGTTGCCGGCCGGCATCGCCATAGACGCCGCTGCCGGAGGCGTAGATGAGCCGGCGCAGGTGGGAGCGGCGCATCGCTTCGGCGACGTTGTTGGTCAGCAGGGTGCCGCGGTAGAAGTCGATCTCGGGATTTTCGACGGCGGCGGCGATGTTGGGATTGGAGGCGAGATGGATGACCCAGTCGTGGCCGTCCATGGTGGCGGTGAGCGCCTTTACATCGCTGGCATCGGCGTGAACGACCTGGAGACGCGGATCGGCCGCGTGATGTTCGTAGTGCCATTCACGGCCGGAGGAGAAGTTATCGAAGAGCGTGATGCGGCGGGTTTGCGGCGACGCGAGCAGGGCGTCGACAAAGTGGCTGCCGATGAATCCGGCTCCTCCCACAACGAAATAGCTGCACTGGCAGAGCAACATGGCCCATCCGAAACGAAAAGACGCAGAGATTAACTCAAGACACCGGCAATGCTGCAGGATCGCGCTGCTCTCGACGACTAAAGTTCCATGCTTGAGGCCGGTATCAGCGATTGCAAAGAAAATCCTGGTATCAGGCGTTACTAAGGTCAGGGATTACCTGAGTTAGTGCAGATGCTGTGATTTGATTGACCGCCGCCGGTCCGGTTGGAATAACTCAATGCAGAATTACCTGAAACGTCGGTGACCTTGGTGCAGGCACTCTTCATCTCGTGAGGGGCAAAAGGAATCCAACAGTGACGGTGGCCATGCCCGTGTGTAACGGGATGCCGTGGCTGCCGGAGGCCATGGATAGCCTGCTGCATCAGACATTCACAGATTTTGAAATGCTGGTCATCGTGGACGGGGGAAGCGATGGAAGCCGCGACTATCTGCGCGGCATCCGCGATGCGCGGCTGCGCGTGCTGGAGCAGCCTAATGCAGGCGTCACGGCCACGCTGAATCGCCTGCTGCGGGAGACGCGCACGACGTGGATGGTTCGCCAGGACGCCGACGATGTGTCGTATCCACAGAGGATGGAGAAGCTGGTGGCGGCGATGGGCAGGCACCCGGAGGCGGGGCTGATCTATTCGCTCGCCGACTACCATCCGCGGGAGCGGTGCAGGGGACGGTTTCGCTGTTCGCGGGGAACACCGGGGGAACTGCGTTCCATTGTGGAACGCGGGTATCTCTTGTCTATCTGCCACTCGACGGTGGCTATCCATGTGGAAAAGGCGGTGGCGGCGGGTGGTTATCGGATGGATATCCACGCGGAAGACGCCGACTTATGGTGGCGGATAGCGCGCAGATATGAAGTGCGGTTGCTTCCGGAAGCGCTGGTGGGCTTTCGGCAGAGTGCGCAGAGCGTGAGCGCGCGGCACGCCGCCGAGCAGCAGGTAGCGGGATTGTACGTGCAGTATTTGCTGCTGTCGGAGCTGTGGAATCTGCAGCCGAAGCCGCTCGGCGAAGTGGGAGAGGTGCTGGCGGGATTCCTTTGCCCCTGCCGCGTGGCGGCGAAGGAGTCGCTGCGGCGCTTCAACATGGATCTGGCCGAGGGCCGCGTGGGACGCGGTGCGGCTGCTCTGATGCGAGCGATGATGCAGTCGCCGGGGTATGTAGCGCGGCGGCTGCGGGATGAGTTTCGGCATTCAGGGATTGCCAACGGAGTGGCACCGGGAATGTTCCTGCAACGGAAAGAGGCCTTGTGGTTCTGATTGCGAGCGTCGCCGAGGAAAAAGAGGAGAGCGTGCGGCTGCATCAGGCGATGCTGCTGCCGCGTCCGCCACGGTTCGTTTTGGGCAAGACACCAGTGGATCGCATTTCGATGGAGTACGCCGCGGTGTTGCTGACCGAGGTGTTGCTGCATCGTGGGGAGCTTCCGCCGGTGACGGTGGTGGGTCCGAACGCGCAGCTGGTCACGCTGGCGGAGAAGAACGAGGCCTTCGCGGAGGCGATGCAGGCGGCGGATCTGGCGGTGCCGGACGGCATCTCGGTGGTGATGGCATCGCGGATGCTGCGCGTGCCGATTCCGGAGCGGGTAGCGGGCGGCGACCTGATGGATCGCTTGTGCGCAGAGGCGGCGCATTACGGATTCAGTGTCTTTCTGCTGGGCGGGCTGCCGGGATCGGCGGTGATGGCCGGCTATAACCTGCGAGTGCGGTATCCCAGCCTGAATATCTGCGGGACGTATTGCCCGCCGATGGGATTCGAACAGAGCCCGGCGGAGTTGCAGCGCGTCCGCGACGAGGTGAACGCCGCGGCTCCGGATTTGCTGTGCGTGGCGTTCGGCGCGCCGAAGCAGGAGATCTGGACGCAGGAGAACCGGGACAAGCTGCGAGTGGGCGTGATCCTTCCGGTGGGCGGCGCGTTCGATACGACGGCCGGGCTGCGGCGGCGCGCGCCGCAGTGGGTGCAGAGGATCTATCTGGAGTGGCTGTTCCGGCTGATGATGGAGCCGCGGCGGCTGTGGCGCAGATATCTGATCGGGAATACGGAGTTCGTGCTGCTGGTGCTGCGGGAGTGGGGAAAGCAGAAGGCGGCCGGGGTGCGGAGGGTTCGCGCGAAAGCGCTGGATTCTTCTGAGATGGGCGCGCGATGAAGAGAATCGAGGACCTGCGGCTGAGCCTCTACTGCGACGGGGCGGATTTGGCGGCGATGCTGGAGATGTATTCGCAGCCGTGGATTCGCGGATTCACGACGAATCCCACGCTGATGCGCAAAGCCGGGATCAGCGATTACGAGTCGTTCGCGCGCAGGCTGCTGGGCCTGATTCCGGATCGCCCGATCTCGTTTGAAGTGTGCGCGGACGATGAAGCGGAGATCGAGCGGCAGGCGCTGGCGATTTGCGGATGGGGGAGCAACGTCAACGTCAAGGTTCCGGTCACGAATCGGCATGGCGTGTTCCACGGCGCGCTGATCAGGAGGCTGGCGGCTGCCGGCGTGATGCTGAATGTGACGGCGGTGCTGACGCTCGAGCAGGTGGCGAGCGTCGCGGGTGCACTGCCGGCCGACGCGCCCGCCATCGTGTCGGTGTTCGCGGGCCGCATCGCGGATACGGGGGTCGACCCGGGGCCGCTGATGCGGGAGGCGAAGCGGCTGCTGCGTTGCCGGCCGCGGGCGAAGCTGCTGTGGGCCAGTCCGCGCGAGCTGCTGAATATTTTTCAGGCGGAGGAGGCGGGAGCCGACATCATCACAGTTCCTCCGGAGATTCTGCGCAAGCTGCCACTGGTGGGGAAGGACCTCGCCGAGTATTCGCGGGAAACCGTGGAGATGTTTTATCGCGACGCTGTGGCGGCGGGGTATCGGATCGAGAACGCCTCAGCGCGGCATGGAGGTTCAGTGACAGACAGGGGGAGATTGGCGGCGGGGAACCTTTCCGGACGATAATCTGTCTGAACTGACAATGGGAACATCGCACAGAAAGCTCGTGTTGCTGGCCTGCGGTGTTATCGCGACCGGAGTTCTGGCTCAGTCGAATGGAAGCGCACCGCATGAAACGCCTGCGGAGGATCAAAGCTTCTATCAGGGCAGGCCGGTCGTTCATCCGGAGAGGCTTTCCGGGGTATGGGAGGCGTCCGACGGCGAGGGTGGGGTGGTCGGAATCCAACTGGAGCTCGCGACTACGCTGCCCGGGGACGCCGATCCGCCGATCTGGACACCGCAAGACTGGGAGCATCTGGAATTGGGAGTCTTCCAGCGGAAGGGACCCGACTTGACCTTCGGCGAGGCGAGTTGGTTTTCGGACTCCAGGCGCGGCGGAGGACTAACGTTCAACGATGCACGGCTCCAGCTCCACTCTCTCCCGACGCCGAATTATCTGCCGTCTATCGATCTCGACCTCGTTGAGGAGCGAGACGGATGCTGGCATGGGCAATTTCATCGAGGCGCGTTCAACTCGGTCGTGGCTCTGTGCCGTCCGAGCCCCGGACCGGACGTCGCACGGAGTCCGCTGGTTGGCACGTGGTTCGAAGCTCCAATGACATGTATCCACATTGCTCAGACCGGCCGTGGCACATTCATCGGATGGACAGACGCGCTGATGATCCCCGGCAACGTGCGGTTCGCTACCAGCATTCCCGCACCGCACATGCTGTTTGAACGGTTCGGATTTCTGCAAAAGGTCGAGCGTAGCGACACGGGAGAGGTGTCGGTTGTATTTGGCGCTTACAGTGGCGGCTGCTGTTCGCACGAGTTCGACGGAAAACTATCGGCGGACGGCTCGAAGATTCAGGGTAACCACTTTTCTCGACCTGCAACCCTTACCAAAATGCGCGGGGACAGTTGCGTGGATTCGGCTGCGCTGCGCAGACGTTAGAGCTGTGCGGTGGATTGTTGCGCGAGGATGATGCCGGCGGCTTGCGCGAGGCTGGGGACGAGGTAATCGGCGGCGGGGCCGTCGTTCAGGAAATCTGAGGCGAT
>DATGJK010000525.1:0-2604 GCA_035295245.1 Acidobacteriaceae bacterium | reverse complement strand
ATCGCCGCGCCAGCGATCCCGCGATCATCCGGCAGCAGGCGCTTCTGCATGCAGAGGCGCACGACCGGGCGGCCGCGAATCCGCGTATCTGCGGAGTGATTGCCTGGTGCGCCTTTGACTACATGAGCCTCGTAAACCCGTGGGAAGCAGTGAAATGTCCGGGAGTGGCCGACGTGTTCCGCATTCCCAAACTGGGGGCATCGTTCTACATGGCCCAAGTGGACCCCAGGGTGCGGCCGGTGATCGAACCGGACTTTGCGTGGGACTCGCAAACGCCGCTGGGGCCAGGCGAGCGGGCGGCGATATTCTCCAATTGCGAGCGCCTTGAGATCTACCTCGACGGGAAGCACCATGCGTCGCTGCGGTCCGACCGCGCAGGATTTCCGCATCTTCGCTTTGCGCCGTTCTTTGCCGACTTTGGCGGCCACTCTGACACCGAGTTGCGCGTCGAGGGATTTGTCGGTACCACGGCTGTTCTGACACGCTCGTTCTCGCCGGATCGCTCCACCGATCGTCTTGTTCTCAGCGTGGACGATCGAGAACTGCGGGCCGACGGGAGTGATGCAACGAGACTGTTCTTTGGAGCGGCGGACAAATTCGGCAACCTGCGTTCTTCAGCGGAGGGCGCCGTTTCGCTCAGCATAGAAGGCCCCGGGCAGATCGTCGGGGACAATCCGTTTTCTCTCGAAGACAGCGGGGGCGTGGGTGCTGTGTGGGTGCGCACGCTGCCTGGCCGCACCGGACGCATTCGCGTTCAGGCGAAGCATCCTCGGCTGGGCGCCGCGTCTGCGGAGATTGAAGCCAGTGGGACCGAAGAAAGATAAGCTGGAATCAGGCTCAGCCTCGCTGGTGTTGTTCTTGACCATCGATGTCAATCGATTATAGGATTGGCCTTTCACGCAGGAGTCGATGGGCCGCCTGGCCGAGTTCTCCAGCATTTCTCCTGGCTGAATCGGGGTGCGATGATGGCGCGGAATCTGCTGGTCGTGCAGGGTGGTGGTCCCACCCAGGTACTGAACGCGACGCTGGCCGCTATCGTTCGGGAAGCTCAGGCAGAGGAGTCATTCGCCGGCATCTGGGGCGCCCGCTGGGGCATGCAGGGGCTGGTGAAAGGCGATGTTGCCGATCTTTCGGGCTTGTCCTCGGCAGATCTCGACCTCCTCTGCCGAACGCCCGGTTCGGTGCTGGGATCTTCGCGATTCCGCCCGCAACTGGAGGACCTGAACCAGGTGCTGCAGCACCTCAGAGAACTCGGCATCACAGACATTCTGTTCATTGGCGGCAACGGCACGATGCACGGGGCTGAAGTCGTGAGCCGGTATTGCCGCGAATCGGGTTCTGAGGTCCGGGTGATCGGCGTGCCGAAGACGGTCGATAACGACCTGACCGGCACCGATCGATGTCCCGGATACGCGAGCGCGGCGCTCTATGCGGCGCAGTCGGCGCGCGATCTGGGCAACGATTTAAGAGGGCTGCCGCAGCCGATCACGATCCTCGAAACGATGGGCAGGAGCGTGGGATGGCTTGCGGCGGCGTCCGCGGCCGGAAAGCGCGACGAGGAGGATGCTCCCCACCTCGTATATGTGCCGGAGAAGCCCTTCGAGATGGATCGATTCCTCGGCGACCTGGACAACATCGTGACCCGCCAGGGCTGGGCGATCGTCGTCGTTGCGGAAGGCATACAGGATAAGGATGGCCGGCTGGTGTTTCAGACGGTGGATGCAGCCCAGGCCGATCCGCTGCAGCGCCCGCTGACGGGAGGCGTAGCGCAATTTCTGGCCGAGAATGTTGCGCGCAATCTGAAGAAGCGGTGCCGCAGCGAGAAGCCCGGATTGCTGGGGCGCGCTTCGGCGCTGCACGTTGCCGCACGCGATTTGCTGGATGCCGAGGCGGCAGGCCGGACCGCCGTGCGCAGCCTGCTGGCGGGAGAAACGGAGAAGATGGTTTCTCTGCTGCCTTTGCGCAATGAAAACGGCGCCAGCGAATGCTCGCTGGCTCCGATCCGCGAAGTCGTTGGAGTGGAGCGGCCGATTCCCGCCGCCTGGATCAGGAACGATGCCATTCCGGCGACACAGAAATTCTTCAACTATCTGAACCCGCTGATCGGGGGTCTGGCTCCGTGCTACGGAGTGCTTTCCGCGGGGCGGAAGGTTGTGGGGAAGTGTTGAGATGACAACAGCTGAAATGACGACAGTCCGGGCACAGCAACTGCAGAAGCCGCAGACGCCCACGACAGTGGGAGTGATCATTCTGGGGCGGAAGCGTCCCGGCTTCGATCAGGAGTGGAACCGCGACATCTGCGCCCGCAGCCTGGCAGCGCTGGAAGAAATGGGTTATTCGGTGGCGCGCGCGGAAGCGCCGGTCGTCGACGACGCGACCATCGCCGCTGCCATTGGCAAAATCGAGGCGGCTGGATGCCGCTCTCTGGTGCTGCTGCAGCCTTCCATGGCCCATGGACAGATGGCGCTCACGGTCGCCCAGCAATGGACCGACGCGGTCATTTTGTGGGCGACCCCTGAACGGCCGGGCGACGGAAAAGTAAGTTCATGCTCGCTCGTCGGCCAGCACCTGTGGGCGTCTTCATTGCGCCAGGCTGGGCGGCCG
>DATGJK010000524.1:0-15456 GCA_035295245.1 Acidobacteriaceae bacterium | reverse complement strand
GTCGAGTCCAGCTCCTGCAGCAGATGGGGCGAGATGGTCAGCAGATCGCAGCCGGCCAGCTCGATAATTTCGCCCGTGTTTCGGAAACTGGCGCCCATCACCTGCGTCTTGTAGCCGTAACGCTTGAAGTAGTTGTAAATGTTCGTGACGGACTGGACGCCCGGGTCATCGGCGCCCTTGTAGTCCTTGCCGGTGTCTTTCTTGTACCAGTCGAGGATGCGACCGACGAAGGGCGAGATCAGCGTGACGCCGGCTTCCGCGCAGGCCACGGCCTGGTGAATGCCAAAGAGCAGGGTCAGGTTGCAATGGATGCCTTCCTTCTCCAGCCGCTCGGCGGCGCGAATGCCCTTCCAGGTCGAGGCAATCTTGATGAGGATACGCTCGCGCGATACGCCCGCCTTCTCGTATTTACCGATGATGGAGCGCGCCTGCGCGATGGTCGCTTCCGTGTCGAACGAGATCCGTGCATCCACTTCGGTCGAAACGCGGCCGGGAATAATCTGCAGGATCCTCTTGCCGAAGGCGACGGCAAGATTCTCAAAGGCGGCCTTCGTCACCTTCGCGTCGTCGGCGTTCTCGCCCAGCTGCTTTTTGGCATCCAGCAGCACATCGTCCACGATTTTGCTGTACTGAGGCATCTGCGCCGCCGCGGTGAGCAGCGAGGGATTCGTCGTCGCATCCTGCGGCCGAGCCTTCTCAATCGCCTCGATGTCGCCCGTGTCCGCGACCACCGTCGTCATTTCCCGAAGCTGTGCAAGCAGTGACTTTGCCATTCATCCCCCTTCCTCTAAATCCATTATCGGGCATTCCGCATGCGACGAGGGCAGCTCTGAATCCCGAATTCGAAGAATTAACCTGTACATTCTTTAGATGCCCGCGGCCTTCAGACGGGATCTTGTTTCGTAACAGGGTTCTCCAGCGAGCCAATTCCTTCGATGGAAACCTCAACGCGATCACCAGCCTGCATGGGAGCAACGCCGGCGGGTGTGCCGGTCGGGATCACGTCGCCAGGGAACAAGGTCATTGCTGCCGTGATATGCCGCAACAGAAAGGCAATGTCAAAGATGAGATCGCGCGTGGTGCCGTGCTGCTTAATCTGGCCGTTCAGGCGCGTTTCGACGGTGAGGCCGGTTGCGGGGTCGATCTCATCCGTGACCAGCGGACCCATCGGACAGAAGGTGTCGAATCCTTTCGCGCGGGACCATTGCCCGTCGGATCTCTGGAGATCGCGCGCCGTGACGTCGTTCACGATGGTGTAGCCGCGAATGTACGGCGTCACGTCTTCGTCGGAGCCGATGCGTGAAGCGCGTTTCCCGATTACGACAGCAAGTTCGCCTTCGAAATCCACGCGATTCGAGAAGCCCGGAATCTGAATCGGCTCGCCGGGAGCGATTACGGAACTGGGCGCCTTCAGGAAGAGCAGCGGTTCTTTGGGCACTTCATTGCCGAGTTCGGCGGCGTGCTCACGGTAATTGCGCCCGATGCACACGATCTTCGAGGGCACCACGGGAGCCAGCAGCGTCACTTTTGCCAGCGGGATACGGTCGAAGCTATCGGGGTCCAGTTTTGCCCAGGGATCTTCGGGAAAGGGCGGCAGCAAACGCTCGATCCAGGGCGCTCCTGCGCGATCGATCACTTCTCCATACTGCGGGCCGGAACTGGTTTGAAAACGGCAGTATTTCATTGGGTTTGGTTCTCCTGCATTTGCTCCTGCACCTCCGCGGAACGCGCGCTCTCAACACCATCGTTGCTGACTGCGCTCACGGCGTAGGTATAGCGATGTCCGGCAACAACGGTCTTGTCCTCAAATGTAGACGGCACAACAGGCGCATCGCCGGAGATGCGTTCTGCCGGCGTGCCAGCCGTCTCATCACGCCGGTAGACAATATATCCCGCGAGATCGGGGTCGGAATCCGGCGTCCACGAGAGATTGATGGCGTGCGCCTGCTCGTCGGCAACAGCGGCCAGTCCGGCAGGCACAGCAGGCGGGAAGATATTTTTTGCGTCAATGATTACCGGCGGGGAGGACAAGCCGGACAATTCCACCGTATGCTGATCGGCCGTGACGCGCTGCACGCGCTCGACAGAATAGCGCCAGGTATGGTCGAGCGGGGCGTCGGAATCGAGCGCCTGCCCCGGATCGGTTTTGTCGAGATCCACTTCGAGCGTCTGCTCTGGCGCGGGCGGAGTCCCCGCAGACTGATTCGGTTTCGGCGAGCCTGGCGATGGAATCAGCGCTCGATGAATTCGCAGGACAAGCCCTGGATGGGGAGCGGCGGATTGCCAGTCCAGAACAACACCTTTGGGCTGGGTGTGGGCGGTGAATCCTTCGACCGCGGCTGGCGCCGAGCCGGTCGCGACGTATGCCGGATTCGAAGGACCGGCAGTTTTGCCGGAGCGATTCTGCAACTCGACAAAGTAGCTCACCATTTGCGGAGGGCCGCCGGTCAGATCCGCGGGCATCTGCGTCGTGAAGTCGGCTGGACGGTTGGGAGGAAACATCGCATCGCCTGCGGCGCGGCACCCTGGCAATCCGGCGCTGGGAACGGGCCGGGGCGGCGCTTTTCCCTCCGGGCCGAGAGCGGCCCCACGGGTCCAGCAAAAGTGCGCCCGCTGATCTCCCTGCAGCGCAACCTTATCCGTGGTGTTCTTCGGCATGGTCCAGTGCAGACGGACTTCATTCCCCACACGCTGGGCCGACAGGTCCCGCACGGGCTCAGGCATCCACAAGGTGGGCGGCTGTGGATTGCCGGCCAGAGCACAGCCGACCAGGCCCGAAAGGGCCAGCAAAGCCGCGGCGGCCGTTGCCATGGCCAGAGACAGGCGCCTGATCATGCCAATCTCAGCGTAGCAAAAGCTGGCCGAGACTGGAGTTAAACCCAATCACATCTGGCGGCTGGCTCCCCTGCAGCTGGAGACTCTTCGGTAACCTCCGGGATGACCAGAGAGGGCCTTTCGTAACGATTCACGTCATCGAAATGTCTTGTGATTTGGGAAACATTTTGCTAGCTTCAACCATCGCAGAGAATCAACCGCTGCGATGGGTGAAGGCTATGGAAAGCAAGCTTGAACCAGCCACTCCGCACTTCGAGTCACCCCCCAGTGACGCACCGTCTGCCGATGCTTTTATCGCTGAAAAGCGCATCGGCGAGCGCATCCGACGGCTGCGCCTGAAGCGCTCGATGGGCCTGGTAGAACTGGGGAAGCTCGCCGGCCTTTCCGCAAGCTTTTTATCGCAACTGGAGACCGGGCGTGTGGTGCCAACCCTGCGTAATCTGGCGCGCATTGCGATGGTGTTCGGACGCGACCTATCCTACTTCTTCGAACCTGAACCTCATCCGCTGTTTCGCGTGCATCGCCGCAACGAGCGCGTGCGTCTGCCGCAGTCGGGCGTGGACGATCCGTCCTATTACTTCGAAAGCCTTGCCTACATGGTTCCCGACCGGCAGCTCGACCCGTATTATGCGGAGTTTGTGCCGTCAAAGAAGACCGCTGAAGTGCGGCCGCATGTTCATCCAGGGTACGAATTCCTCTATCTGCTGCAGGGCGAACTCGAAGTCCGCCACGGCGACCGCATGCATGCGATGAATGCCGGAGACAGCGCCTATTTCGATGCGGGCACGCCGCATGCGTATCGCTGTGCCGGATCAACGCCGGCGGTTGCGCTGATCGTGACGATGCACCAGATGCTGCCCCATGCAGGCGCGCCGACGAAGGCTGCTCCGCCTCCTGTTGCACGGGCGGCGCCAGGGCCAGCGCGGCCGGTTCCAGCGGAATCGGAGAATCACGAAGAAGTGTCGTCCGCTCGTCGCGGCTAGGCCGGTCCGTGGAGACTGCAGCAATCAGCGGGAGGTCCCTCGTTGCTTGCGTCCACTTCGACCTTCCAGGTACCGTCTGCCTGCTTCTTCCACACTGTCATATAACGGCCCGATGTTTTGACGGTGCCGCCGTCTTTGTCTTTTGAAATTCCCTCGTAGTGTCCCCAGGTGAAACCCATATCGCCGCCGGTGGAGAGACGAGCACCCTCGGGCGTCCAGGTCAATTGATAGGACTGCGGTGTCCAGGTTGCAGTGGCCGCGATGGCATCATGTCCGACCACCGGGGCTTTGCCATTGGCCAGGGTCACGGCATCCGGCGCAAACCAGGTGCTGAACGCCGGTCCCCCGCCTCTGGCCGTGTCGGACGCGAACTTCGCGTCGAGGTCATAGAGGAACTGCACGCCCGGAGTGGCGCCTGGATCGCTGAGCGGATTGTTCGACCGACCGGGGCCTGTTTTCGGCGCAAGCGGGTCAAGAACCTGCGCGGAAACTCCTGTGCCGGCGAGCGCCAGCAACGCAAAAACAACGGCAGCGGATACGGCTCGCATAAGGGGAATCCTGCGATCAGAATAGAACATTGCGCATATCGCGAGCTCGCGCGAACGCGATATGCTGGCAGGTCATGAGCCTTCCCGGCCCGGCAGCGCCCGCCCAATCGGCCCATCCCGCGCGTCCGGCCCGTTCTGCGATAGCGTTGCTGATCGTTGTTGGGCTGGTGCTCTACGCAGGGGGAGCGCTGCTGCAGTATTTCTGGAGCGGCGCTCATGCTCCCGCTGTTGCAGTGCGTCTGCTGGCGCTTGTTCTGCTGGCGCTTGCGGCAGGCCGTCATCGGACGCTGACCGGCTGGATCTTCTTCGCCATGATCGCCGGCATCGAGTTTGGCGTCGATGCACCGCACGCCGCGATTTCCTGCCGGATCTTCAGCGACATTTTCCTGCGTCTGATCCGGCTCATCGTTGCACCGCTGATCCTGGGCACACTGATCACGGGCATTGCCGGGCACGCTGAGGCACGCACGGTGGGCCGCCTCGGGCTCAAATCGCTGATCTACTTCGAGGTGCTCACAACTATCGCTCTGGTGATCGGCCTGGCAGCGATCGATATCTCCAAAGCCGGGGTGGGATTGCACCTGACGGCCAGCGCCTCGGCGAAAGCGGCGGCAGCCTCGCTGGCGGGAAACCCGCAAAGCACGATCACGTGGCAGGGATTTCTGCTGCACGTCTTTCCAGAAAACATTGCCAGCGCGATCGCGGACAACCAGATTCTGCAGGTGCTGGTGTTCGCGATTATGTTCGGACTTGCCCTCGGCCGCCTCAGCGACCAGAAGCGTGCGCCGCTGCTGCGCGTGATGGACTCATTCACGGAGACGATGTTTGCCTTCACCAACATCGTCATGCTGTCTGCTCCGATCGGCGTGGGCGCAGCGCTGGCGTACACGATCGCGACCGCGGGTCTGCACGTGCTGTTCAACCTGGGACAGCTGCTGGTAACGCAATACATTGCGCTGATTGTCTTCGCGGTCGTAGCTATGCTGCCGGTTGTATTTCTCGCCCGCCTGCCGCTGGGGCGATTCCTGCGCGCCGTTGCCGAACCGGCGACGATTGCCTTTGCGACCAGCACCAGCGAGGCCGCCTTGCCGAGTGCGATGGAACAAATGGAAGCTTTCGGCGTGCCACGCAAGATCGTCGCTTTCGTGATCCCCACGGGCTACAGCTTCAATCTTGCGGGTACCGCCATTTATCTTTCGCTGGCTGCAGTGTTCACGGCCCAGGCTTCCGGGATTCATATGACGCTAGGCCGGCAAATCACGATGCTCCTGATGCTGATGGTCATCAGCAAAGGGATGGCGGGCGTGGCACGCGCAGGACTCGTCCTGTTGCTGACCACCGCGTCGATCTTCAGCCTGCCGGTTGAGCCGATCATCGTGATCCTCGGCGTCGACGCACTGCTTGACATGGGACGGACGGTCATCAACGTGACGGGAAACTGCCTGGCGGCAGCGGTGGTGGCGCAGTGGGAAGGTGAGTTTCGGAACGATGCAGCGCCTCAGCCGACGCTGCCGCTCAACACTAATCCGGCCGATGCAACAGTCCCGGCGCCGGCTGCAGACCTTTCAGCGAGCACGCGTTAGACTGCCCCGCTGCGCTCTCCAATGAGCGGGTAGTGTGGAATCGATGCAGGCGCAGATAACGCACGCGCAGTCCGCCCAGCATTGCCGGCATCGATTGTGGCGTGCGGCCCATATCCACCAGCACGAGCAAGGCCGCTTCCGCCGGATTATCGAGACTTTGCGTGACTCCCACGCCAAAGATGGCGGGGTCCTTCATCAACTGCGGGGCGACACTTTGCTCCACAGAGGTCGCGTTGGCCAGCGCAGCCGAAGTCAGGTGAAGTCCCGGCTGCAATGCAGGCATGGCCGGAGCCGTTCCGCGCGCGAGGGCCGCAGTGTCGGTGACGATCACCTGCGTGCGGAGGCCGTTTACCGTCTGCGGCACAGCGCGATCGGCACGATCAACGTAGACCACCACGGCGGGGCTGCCGGGATTGTCGAGGCTGCTGCCCGCAGTAACGCCGAGCATGCCTTCGCCGTGCAGCGAGCCACCAGCGGCAGCGAGCTGCGCCTCTGCCGATGCGTCCGGGTGGGACGCCTGCGCCAGAAAGGCGGGATCGTAGCGCATGCACGCAATCGCATGCGGTGTGCTGGTTCCAACAATGCTCATGCGGCTGCCGGCCTGTGCTCCGAGTTCGTGGAGAACATCGCCGATCGGATTCGCGAGGCTGAGGCCGTGTCCGTCGCCGTCCGTTCCTCCGGCAAAGTAGAGCCCGATCGGCTCAGCGTTGCTCGCATCCAGCACCAGCGCACCGGAGTCGCCGCTATCGGTAAAATGCGCCCCGCCGATGCCAATCTGATTGGTGAAGACTTTCGTCGTATACGGCTGTGTCTCTGCGCAGTCTTTGTAGTAATCCACTTTCACGGTGAGAGAAACGGCGTCGATGCTGGAGCAGGTGAGCCCTGTCGTTCGGCCGCTCTTGACGACGCTCATGTCAAGATTCTGCGCGGTGACCGGCTCGCCCTGACCGGCGACCGGAGGCGCTGCACCGAGCGCCTGGTCCTGCGTGGGCGGCCCAAGCTGCAGAATAGCGCCGGTGGCATCCACTGCGCCCGGCGTCGCCAGCGCCAGGGCAGCGTCCACATTGGTTTGCGCGGAGTCAAGCGGCGCCCAGTATTTAAGAATCCCCACCGGATGCAGCATGGATCCGGAGCGGCTGAGCGGCGTGCAGGCTCCGTCAATTAATCCAGGCTGATCAATGGTGTCGCCGACGTGCGCCTGGTCGGACTCCGCCAGGACATGGTTGTTGCTCAGAATGTATTGGTTCTTCTGCTCATCCTCAACCAGCGCGCCAAGAGTTCCCCCGCAGCAGTCCGCGATGTAAGAATTGCCCTGCTTATCCTCATAGGTGTCGTAATCGCCGTCGTTGCCGCCGGAAGTGCCCATGGCGGCGGGCGTCGTCTGCGTCTGTTGATTTGTAACCGGATTGCTGACAATTCCGCGATCGTTCACGATCACACGCAGCGGCGCTGTTACACGGCTGCCATTCACTGCGGCAATGACATAGACATTTCCAGTCGGACTGGTATTCGGCGCTGAATAAGCCACAGTGCAGTTGGTGTAGCGATCCGTACTGCGCTGGCAACTGGAGCCGCTCAGTGTGCCCAGAGTTGCGGCAGAGGAGGGGGTGCCGGCCGGGGAAGCTGCGAGCGACCACGTGACCTGTCCCGCATCCACTTCGGCGATTTGCGCAGTCACCTCAGCGGTGGCTCCGGGCGTAAGCGCGAGATTCTGGGGCAGCAGCGGCTGCACGAATCCAGGATGGACGAGCAGCGTGATGGACGCGATGCTCGCCGGATTGCTTGTCAGCCGTGCTTCGACGCGCACAGGAACATTGTCCGCGGAGAGCGATCCCGGCGCGGTGTACAGCCCCGTTGCGTCGATGTGCCCCTGGCCAAGGGCCGCGGCATTGTTGGCCGAGGCTATGCTCCATTGAACCGGGGCGGACGCACCGGAGGGCAGAACGGCGCGAAACGCGATCTGACCATTGGTGCTGACACTCAAGCTGGATGCGGTGATGGAGAAATCCGAATTGGCGGCTCCGACCGGGCTCTGCATGGTGCCGCAGCCTGCGGCGGCGAGCGCCAGGAGCAGAGGCGAGATCCGGGCTAAAAAGGAGCGCAGCATCAACAGGTTGGGTCCGAATCTATCTTAGCCGCCGTTGAATGAAAGCCGACATGAAAAAGGAGCGCGATCTCGCGCTCCCTTATTCAAATCCTGCGGAATGTTCAGGCTGCAACGTTCGGTTTCCGGTCCTGCGCAGGCATGAGCGCCGGAACAGAAGCCGGGATCGGCATCATTTTTAAGTCAGCGGTCGCGGCCTTCATACGCCGAACCTCGCCCATACTGAAAGGGCGCATTTCTTTTGCGGAATAGTAAATCTGCTTTCCGCAGCTGAGACAAACCATATAGGTTTCGCCTTTGATAGTGAACGGACGGGTCACCCTGGAGTGACTGCATCCCAGCAGGATCTCCGCAAAGAAATTCACGATCGCACGAAGGCAGGCAGTGAGTGTACTCATAAACGAACGAGCTCCTTTCTAACTGACCGCTGCGCACCTCATCTGATGCATTTCCGGCGAAAATGTCGCCTGCGGCCTGTGGTTACTTCAGTTACCCACGCTGATCACGATCTTTCCGAAGTGGGAGGCGGCCTCCATACGCCTGAGCGCGTCGGGAAAACGGTCAAAGCTAAATACTTCATCTGTCATGGGCTTAAGCCGGTGTAACAGGATAGCGCGGTTCATCTCCTCGAAGTGTGCCCGCGAATACCTCGGAGGTTAACCTGCCTGTGCAAGAGTAGCGGGATTTCAACAGGCTCGTTCGATTGGCTCAGCACGCCAATTTGCGCCACCGTGCCGCCGATGCGCACGGCGCGGAGCGAACGCGAAAAAGTGCCTGCACCGCCAACCTCCACAACCAGATCGACACCGCGGCCTCCAGTTTGCTCAATCGCCCACTTCTCCCAGTCAGGATGAGCCTTGTAATTCACGCCGGCACTCAGGCCGAGCTTGCGAGCGCGCTCCAGCTTGTCGTCGCTGCCGGATGTTCCGAGTACGCGCGCACCCATCATTGTCGCGAACTGCAGGGCAAAGATCGAAACGCCGCCCGTGCCCTGGATGAGCACCACATCGCCGGCTTTGACTTTCCCGGCATGCACCACAGCGTTCCACGCAGTGACACCGGCGCAGGGGAGTGTGGCCGCTTCTTCCCACGACAGAGCATCGGGGATGTGCACGACGCCGTCTTCGCGGAGCACAACGTATTGGGCGAGCATGCCGTCGATATCTCCGCCCAGAGCTCCGCGAATCTTGTTCGCATCGGCGGGACCATCGATCCAGTTCTGCATAAAGATGCCGGCAACGCGATCGCCAGCCCTGAAACGCGTGACGCCCTCTCCCACGGCGATCACTTCCCCGGCGCCGTCGGACGCAGGGATGCGTGGCAAATGCATCTTCGGGTTGTACTTGCCGAGCACGACCATCAGATCGCGAAAATTGAGGGAAACGGCGTGAACCCGGATGAGAACCTCACCGGGTTTTGGCCGCGGCTCCGGCAGGTCGGCCAGTTCAAGGTTCTCGATACCAAACTTTGCAATGCGCCAGGCTTTCATGCGGAAAGGATGCCACAATGTGCCGTCCGGATGCGGCGCGCATCGGTCATTACCGGCGGTAGCATAAGGGTATGGCCAGAGGATGGGAGAGCAAATCGGTAGAGGATCAGGTGGAGCAGCAGTCGCAAAACCGGCAGGCTTCACCCCGCCCTGATGGAGCCGCGGTCTCTACGGAAGCGGCCGCGCGCGCGCGACAGCGTCAGCTGCTGGAACTGGAGCGAGAGCGGATCCTCGACGAGCGCACGTCGAGCCCGATCCGTCGCGCCGCACTCGAGGCAGCGCTCAGCGATATCGAATCACAGCTGGCGAAGTTCCAGGATCGCTAACTCTGCCGGTGGAAGACCAGCGAATTTGCCTGGTCGATGGTGGTCATCAGCACCTGTGCGACGTTCACGTGCGCTGGACGCGTCGTCGCCCACACGATCGCGTCGGCCACGTCCTCGGCAGTGAGCGGCGTAATGTTCTGGTAGACCTTCCCAGCGCGCTCCTTGTCGCCGCGAAAGCGCACCTCGCTGAATTCTGTTTCCACCATGCCCGGAGCGATGTTGGTGACGCGCACGGGTGTTCCCATCAGGTCCTGCCGCAGTCCGTCATTGATCAGGCGCACTGCGGCCTTCGTTCCGCAATAGACGTTGCCGCCTGGGTAGGCCAGTTCCGCCGCCGTTGATGTGAGGTTCACAACATGACCGCGGCGGCGCGCCACCATTCCGGACACCACGGCGCGCGTGACCCAAAGCAAGCCTTTGATGTTGGTGTCGATCATGTCTTCCCAGTCCTGCGGCTTGCCTTCCCACAGCTTGTCCAGGCCGCGGCTAAGGCCGGCATTGTTTAGCAGCACATCGATGGCGCGCCATTCTTCAGGCAGTGCCGCGAGCGACTGCTCCACGGCGCCACGATCCTGGACGTCGAGACGAAAGCTATGCACGGCTTTGGCTCCGGCGTGACGCAGTTCAGGCTCTAACTTCGTCAGCCGCTCGGCGCGCCGTGCGGCGAGCAGCAGCTTCGCGCCCTCAGCGGCAAATGCCCGGGCGCACGCTGAACCAATTCCGGCGCTGGCGCCGGTGATAAACACAACTCGATCCTGCAAGCTGATCTTCGCCATATCTCTGATCCTATCGAATTCGAAGACGATGATTGGAAGCCGTTACTGCGCGGGCGCTTCGAGTCCGCGCTCCAGCCGGTAGTATCCGGCAGCCCAGTCCGCATCTTTCATGCCCGCTTCGAAGGCCCGATGAAAGGTCGCCATGAAGAGGTCCGACAATGGCGTGCTGATTTGCCCCGCCTGGGCCGCTTCGCGAAACAGCCGAAGATCCTTCTCGCCGATGGCCATTGTCGCTCCGGGCACATCCGGCGGATGCAGCATGAGTTTGCCGTAGAGCTCATAGAACGGTGACTGGAAGAGTGCGCTGTTCGCGGCTTCGAGAAAAACTTCGGGCTGAATCTCGAGCGCCTCGGCGAAGATGAAGCCCTCCGTCAGCGCGGCGATCATCGCGGTGATCAGGAAATTTCCGGCAAGCTTCAGCGCATGGGCACTCCACGGATGTTCCGAGACGATCGTAATCCCGCGGCTGAAGCACGCCAGCAGGGGGTGGGCGCGCTCGATGGGGGCCTTCGCTCCGCCGGCGGCGATCCACAGCTTCCCGGCTTCGGCCACATGGGGACGTCCGAATACCGGCGCGGCGACAAAATGCTGGCCGTGGGCCGAGTGCTCGGAGTTGAGGCGGCGGGAAATGGCTACGCTGAGCGTGCTGAGGCAGACGTGGATCGCGCCTCGTGGCACCGCCTCAAACAGGTTGCCGTGGAAAAATGCGGTTTCATAGGCCGCATCATCGAGCAGCATGGAAAAGACGACCTCCGGTCCGGCGACGGCTTCGGCGGCACTTGCGCAGATGTGCGCCCCGTGTTGTTGCCGCAACGGATCAGCATGCGAAAGAGTGCGCGTCCAGACACTTAGGTCATGTCCATGCTGCAGCAGATGGCGTGCGATGGGCGCGCCCATTTTCCCGAGGCCGAGAAAGGCAAGCTTCATGAATGGCTCCCTCTGCTGAGATGAGCACGTTTCGCAAGCTGATTCAAATGGGTTAGATCGGAAATCCGGGAATCCGAAGCACAAGGTCAGAACAGCTTTTCCTGGGCGACGGGTTCGGCTTCGACCGGAGGTTTCTTCTTTGCAGTTCCTATCACTGCGACGATGTCCAGTTCCTCGAGCGAAGTGTTGGGAATCCAGATGCGTTGCGTGTTCGAGCGCAGGTCCGGGGGGGTGAGAAAGATGCCGTCGCTGGATACGAGGGTCACATCATTGCCCGCGAGTCCTTCGACCAGATCACCGTCCTTGAGACGCGCCCGAACGAAGAGGCCTTCCCCGCGAGGCCGCCCAGCGAAGGTTTTACGAAGCAAACGCTCCGGGTTATTCAGCTCGCCGGAGTTAAAGTCCCGCACATAGCAGATCCACTTCAGGTCACCTACTGCCAGTTCAATGACCTTGCCGTCCAGGTCGAGCATCTCCAGGCGCCCGTCATGGGCGAAGCCGGAAGCCGGCACGTAGCCTGCCAGCCAGTCCCGGGAGAACTTGCGAAAAATCGCTTTTTTTCGGCCTGAAGACATGCTCGGAGAACGGTCACGCGGTTGAAAGCAGGATTGTTGCACATCCGGGCAACAACGCATCAAAAATTGTGCAGCGGCATGGCGGCACCCGCCCCCTTATGTTACATTGTTACTTTGGATTGCAGCTCTCTGTCCCGTAAGTAGGTGTAACGAAGAAAGTTAGAGATGGTTTTCGGGCAACGGGGGCAAGGAACGGAGCCTCAGCAGAAAAGCACATCAGCATCATGCCCGATTACATTTATCTCCTCGAAAATCGGCTTTCTCCCGCACAACAGAATGCCCTTCGTCAGGTTCGTGACGCCGCCCGCCATGCGGGAATGACCGTATTTCTCGCGGGAGGCGCTGTTCGCGATCTGACCAGTGGCTTTCCCGTTCGGGATCTTGATTTTTCGGTTCAGGGAAACGCCCTCAAGCTACAGAAATCGCTCGAAAAAGTTGGTGGAACGTTTTGGGGGGAGCACGAGCCCTCGCGGACGCTGTATTTCTGGTTTCCCGGCAGCGTGCGTGTGGAGGTCTCCAGCGCCCGACGAGAGGAATACCCCAAGCCGGGGAAGCCGGTTTACCATTGGGCTCCGATCCTCGAAGATCTGCGCCGCCGCGACTTTACCGCCAATGCGATGGCGATTTCGCTGAACGAGGGTTCATGGGGGCTGCTGCTGGATCCGTTGAATGGCTTTGCGGATATCGAGATGCGGCATCTCCGCCTCGCCAGCAATTACGGGTTCATTGAGGATCCGTCGCGCATGGTGCGTGCCATCCGTCTGGCCGCCCGGACCGGCTGGGAGATGGATCCCCGGACCCGGGCGCGGTACGACAATGCGAAAGCTGAGAACCTCGGCGAGCAGATTCCAGCGTTCGCCCGAGGGTATGAGCTGGAAGAGATCGCCCACGAAGAGGATCCAGTCAAGGCACTGCGGGCGCTCGAAGCCGAAGGCTGGATGAAGCTCCTCTGTTCTTCCTGGACCATCGCAAAGGCGGACCTCAAGGGACTTGAAGAACTGAATCGTATTTATATCAAGCTGCTGATGTTAGGGGTCAATCCCGATCCCTCGGCCGCACACATGGAGCTATTGACGGCCAAGATGCCGCCGAAGGATATCGCCGCCCTGAAGCGGCAGTTCCCGCGTAGCGGCTTTGTTGAGCAGTGGAACCATCTCGATCAGTCGGCCAGGGAGTTCTCGAAGCATCTGCTGGGGAAAGAAGCAGCGACTCCGTCAGCAGCCTGGAAGCTGCTCACCAGCTATGAGCCGGAGGCAGTCCTGTGGCTGGCCTACAGTGCCAAGGCCGCTCCGGTGCGAGATAAATTCAATAACTTCTTCAATGTCTGGCCGGAAGCGCGCCAGAAGATTCCGACCGCGCTGATGGCCGAGATGCGGATTACGCCCGATCTGCCGGAGTACGGCAAGATCGCCGAGGAATTGTTCTTCCAGTTCATGGACGGCAAGCTGCAGACGGACGAAGAGATTCGCGCCTTCCTGGGGCCGTATTCTCCGCCGGCTCCACCGCCTCCAGTGGTGATTCGCAGGTCGCGCGGACGTCGCGCCGAGCCGAAGTTCGAGGAAGAAGAGGAAGTCGAGGTTCCTGTTCGAGGAGAAGGCGAGGAGGGCGAGGAAGAGGAAGCCGAGGAGGAAGGCGACGCCGAAGCGCTACCGGCTCGCCCTGCTGCCAAGACTCCAGCGAAGGCAGGAAAGGCCGAGAAGGCGCCAGCACCGAAAGCGGCAAAAGAGCAGGCCAGGCCCGCTCCGACACAAAAGCCTGAACCGAAGGCCGCGTCGAAGGCTGCGGCTGCCGCGAAGGCGCAGCCCGCCGCTGCGCCGAAGGGTAAGCCGGCAGCGAAGAAGCCCGAACCTAAGCTCGCACCGAAGCCAGCCGCGAAAGCACCGCCGAAGCCTGCTCAAAAGAAGCAGACCGCACACGCTGCTCACAAACCGGCTAAAGCCGCCAAGGCGGTGAAAGGTTCTGGAAAGCCCGCGAAGAAGTCCGCCAAACCAGCCGGCAAGAATAAGAAGAAGCGCTGAGAACCGCTCCGGGCTTCCATTCCGGGATCCCGAGCGCATACGCTGATCCAGCAAACTGGTCAGAGGTCGCGCCATGGGATGGATCGTGCCGTTCACGTCCTTACTGAGCTGCCGTTCCGTGTGCGTTCCTCTCCTGCTCGCCTTGTGTCTGCTGCCGAGGCCAACGGCCGCGCAAAACGGCAGCGTTGGATTCTGGGAACTCTCCACGCGGCAGGAAGCCTTCATGCTCAACCTGAATCCGTCAGCCGACGAGGAACGCTACAGCACACTGCGAGCTGACTTCATTCGGTTCGGATGTGGGCGGCGCCTGACCGAGCAGCCGCTGGAGGGGGACCATCCAGCGCACCGGAAAACCGCCAGCCCGCGCAATCTGATCTGCACGCTGCCAGGCAAGTATTCGATTCCCATCGTGATCCTGGCTTGCTATCCGGCTCGGCCCGTCGATGGTGGAGTTTCCAACGGGTGGCCCGAAGCTGTGCTGTTGCCGATTATGTTCCAGGCGCTCCAGGCTCAACCGCGGACGTTTACCTACGTCTTTGCGGAGCTCAGCGGGGAGGATGGAGAACGCGCTTTTCTGGAACACCTGCACGATTACTCTGGAAGTGCACCGGTAGCCTTCATCGCACTGGAGGCGCTGGGCACGGGAGTGCCGCATTTTGCGACGGCGGGACCCAGGTCGGATCGGCAGGTGCGCCAGATCCTCGAGAGCGAAGCCTGGCGCATTGCCACGCTGCAGGGTTTTGGCGCCACGCAGCAATACGAGAAGAACAGCAGAGAGCTCAACCGAAGCGTCTTCCCGAATCGACTCGCTGAGCCGCTGAAGCAGACGCCGCACGTGCTCGTGTTCGGCCAGCCGGGAGAGGCTGTTACGCCCCAGCTCTTCCACAGAGATTTTGAATTTCTGGCCTTCTATTTATGTGCTCTGGATGTCAAGCTCGATCCGCTTTCGGGGACGGCCGACTGATCCTGGGTACCTGCTGAATCCGAGTTCCCACTGGGAAGCTGAAAGTTGATGGTCTCGCCGGCGGTCAGGCGGTGCTTTGCGATGTCGCCCTCCGGCAACTCCAGCACATAGATCGAGGCCTGCTTTCCGCCATAACTCGGGCAGGTGTTTGCCTCTCCCGTGCAGGGCGGCGTACGGGCGCTCATCTCCACGATCTGGTGATCCTGGTTCATCCAGAGAATGTCGAGGGCGATTTTGCAGTGGTACATCCAGTACGCGTAGTGACCCGGCCGCTCGTGGACGAAGAGCATGCCCCGGCCTTCGGGCAGGCGCGTCCTCCCCATCAGGC
>DATGJK010000523.1:0-6210 GCA_035295245.1 Acidobacteriaceae bacterium | reverse complement strand
CGTGTACTTCCAGATGTACTCGCCGCTCACCACAAAATGCCGGCCCATCACCTGCTGCAGCCCCAGGTGATATTCGTTCCGGTATCCCGGCGCGAGCGCCCCCGAATTGCCCGCCTGGCAACCCAGCAGCGGATTGACGACAGCATCGAGGCAGCCTCTGCTCGATAACACGAGGTTCTCGTTGAACGGCGTTTCCAGTGTCCGCGCATACGACGCGCGCAGCACCGTATTGGTACGCGTAAAGGTGTAGGACGCGGCCAGCCGCGGCTCTGCCTGCTTCGCGTCCGTCAGTCCGTTGTAGATGTCGCCGCGAATTCCCAGATTGAAATGCCAGTGCCCCGCCGTGATCTGGTCCTCGAGATACAACGCCAGCTCCTTGACATCCGCGTGCCCGCGAAAATCGTAGAACTCGCCGCCTCGCGTCAAATCGTACGGTAGAAGCGTCGTGCACGGCGGCCCTGTCGGCACGCCCCCAACCATGCAGCCAAGCGAGTCCAGATATCCGGGATCAACGATGCCCAGCATGTCGCTCTCATTGAGAGGCGTCTGGTCGTACATCACGCCGCCCTTCACGTCGTGCACGCGTTTTACCCACGACAAATCCGTATGCACGCCCGCATTCGTCAGGCTGCGGTCCTGCCCAATGCTTTGCCGCTGTACCGGGCCCAGATCCGCCAGCGGATCGCGGCTTCGGAAGTAATGATAGTTGTCCTTCCGCAGATATGCCCCCAGATTCCATACCGAATTCTGGTTGAGCACGCGCGTGTAGGTCGGCGCAATGTCAATCGTGCCAATCTTCGACCGCTGATCGGTCTGCCCGGCAACCGGCGCGCCGGCCAGATTCACCCCGCCGGCGTTCAAATTGTCGTAGGAATTCGGCGTCTGGAACCACGAGCGTGAGTAGTTCAGGTTCAGATGCAGCGAGTTCGCGGCGTTGATCGAGTAGTCTACCCGGTCAAAGAGGTTCTGCTCGTTTCCCTTGTCATGGAACACAGCGAATTCCGGAGCATCCAGGAATCGCCCCGTATTCAACCCGTTGACGGAGAGAAAATTTCCCCAGTTCTGGCCGCCATACCCCAGGTCGAAGCCGCCTGCCACCGACCCAAACGATCCGTACGACGTATACACCTGCCCCGTTGGCTTCGTGTCTCCCTGTCCCGAACGCGTCGTCACCTGGATCACCAGGCTGGTCTTGTCGCCATACTCCGCCGGGGGCGCTCCCTCGATCACCTGCATCGACTGCACCGCCGTGTCCGGCAGCTGGTTCGAGAAGGCCTTGCTCTGCTGATCGGTAATCGGCTGACCGTCCACCGAGAACGAGTTCTCCGCGTGGTCGCCCAGCCCGTGGAACATCCCGTTCGAGTCCGCCGTCACCCCCGGTGTTGACAGCGTCACCAGCGAACTCAGCCCCGACGACTGGCTCTCCAGCGGAATTTGCGCAAACGACTTCCTGTCAATGTCCGTGTCCATATTCGCCGCGTTGTTCACCAGGTCCTGCGACGTCACCTGCACGGTCGTTGTCGCGGCCCCCAGGCTCATCGTCACCGGAACCGTGACCGGCGTGGCTGACTGCACGTTCACGTCTTTTGCCAGGGAACTGAAGCCGGTCATGCTGACGGTCATGTGGTACGAGTTATACGGCACGTTCGTGAAACGAAAGCCACCCGAACTGTCCGTCTTTGTCGTCCGCTCGAACTGGCTTACCGGGTTCTCGATAGTGACCCTCGCCCCGGGCAGGACTGCCCCCGTCGGATCGCTTACTGTTCCCGAGATGGTTCCGGACCCAGCTCCGGCCTGGGCCGCCGCCGGCAAACTCAGTGGAACGGCACACGAAAAAGAAAAGAGAAAAAGAAAAGCGCCACGCAGACACGCGCGCATGCAAGGCCCCCCACTTCAAATGTGAAATGTTCCTGTTTTCTTGCTGGCTTCAGACGAAGTCAGCGACAGGCGGAGGCCGATTGGCGAGTTGCTGAAGGAAGCGTTGCCGGGGCGCTGGATCGATGTGCTCCGCAATCCGGTGCACAACCGGCTGCGAAGACACTATGACCGCAACCACTGCGGTGACCTGGACCGCCTGGTGCGCACTGACGCAGAGCGCGCAGTCCTGATCGCTCTGGCCGTTGGCATGAAAGTGGGCGACGTGGAGAACGCCCGCCGCAAGCACAAGCGCAATACAAAGAATTCCCAGGATCGATACCAGTGAAAGCAATGTACCCCGTTTTGCCGTCACCAAACGCATCTGATGAAAACTTTAGCCCCAGTGAAGGATGATCGCAAATCGTTTGGGCCCCGGCGAGTCAGGTGATCCGCCGCGCCAGCCAGGTCCCGATCGTCAATCGGGCCACCCACCAGGGTATACGAACTGCAAACGCCGGAATGCCGCTCAGGCCGTGGCATCGTTTACCATCGTTGCAGCTTGTTGTTATTTCAGGCCCGCCGAATACGCAGACGACGGGCCTGTTTTCCCGCCAGGGCACAATAAGCGGACCTTCCCAATTAACCCTGGATTCAATGGCGATGCGCAGGATCGCGCAGCGGGCGCCGTCTAGAAAATCCGCACGTGAACCGAGCCGCTGAGATATTTCTTCGGATTGGTGCGGATGCCCGTGATCAGCTCATTCGAGTTCTTCATGAGCTCGTCCATATGGTCGTAGAGTTTGCGGTCCTTGATCAGGGCGCCCGCGCTCCCCTGGCCGTTGTCGATCTGCGTCAGGATGGAATCGAGGCGGCTGATCGTATCGCTCAGCTTCGCCGCCGTCTGCGGATCCTTCGCGAGAACTCCCAGGCTGCCCTTGCCGGCGTTGATATCGGCCAAAATCTTGTTCAGATTGTCCGTGCTTTGTTTGAATTCGTTATAGAGGCTCTCGTCCTTCAGCAGCTTGCCCGCCGTCCCCTTGCCCTCGTTCAGCTCTGTCGTGATCGCGTCCGCCTTCGTCACCATATCGTTCAGGCGGTTGTACATGGTCTCGTCCTTCAGCAGCTTGCCGATGGATCCCTGCCCGCTGTTCACCTGATCCAGGACCTCGGACAATCCATTCACCGCCGCCACGGCCTTTTTGTAGAGAGTGGGATCGTTGATCAGCGCTCCGATGGACCCCTTATTGCTGCTCAGGACATCGACGATCTTATTCACCTTGTCCAGAATCACGTCCAGGCGCTCGATCGTTCCCTGGCTGGCCTGGATCACATCCTGCAGATTCGGCGTTTCCGTCGTGCCGATCTCGGCGTCGTTCTGAATCGGTGGCCCGGTCGCTTGCCGGCTGTCGATGTCCACCACGGTGTCGCCCAGCACGCCCACGGTTTCCAGGCTGCTCTTCGAATCCTGCCGGATGTCCTTCTGCCAGTTCCTGCTCACCCGCATGATGACCTCGACCGGCGTGAGTCCGCGTGACGGATCGACTCGGATGCTCTTGACGGTCCCGATAGTCACGCCTTGCAGATTCACCGGCGCGCCCACCTTCAGCCCGGCGGAGTTTTCAAAATAGGAGCGCATCGTGAGATGGCCGGCGAAGAAGCCGCCTGCGCTATTCGACATCAGGAAAATAAGCGCGGTCAGCGCCGCAAGCGCAACGATCACCAGAACCCCAACCTTTAATTGTGACCAGCGCACTTCGTTTGCTGCAGGCACGTTTTCCTCGGTAAAGTCAGGGCCCCTGCGCCTTCATCTTCGGGCACAGTGGGGTGGTGTGAATGCAAAACGACGCTGCGCAGAGGATATCAAATCGACTGCGAAGTCATGGCATTACATTACTTTCATCTTCGCTTCGTTTTCGATGATGCGCGATGCTCATCCGTCGCAGAATCAGCGTCAATGGACCATTCTGGCGTCATCTGCCGTGCGCGGCGGCGGCATTCGGCGCGGCATACGCCACGCTCGCTCCGGTGCGCCCGTTGACCACGGTCACCGTTCCATTCGCGTCTGCCGTCACCTCGATCGCGTTGCCCGTATCCGGCCCGTGCAGGTTGGCGATGAACGGCTCGGGAGGGTTATCGCTGCCCGCCTCCTCGGAATAATGCAGCTGATACTCCGCCTCCAGCCCCGGAATCCCGCGGATCGTCTCCACCGTCGGCTTCGAACCGCCTTTTTTCGCGCCGTTGTCCATGATGGCCACGCGAGGATGGACGGCGTCGACCAGCGCCGGGCTTGAGCTCTGGTTCCAGCCGTGGTGCGAGACGATCAGCAGGTCGACGTGTCCGATGACGTTGGTCGGGCACATCATGTCCATTTCCTTGTCCCAGGTCAGATCGCCCAGGTCGAGGATGCGCAGCTTGCCGAACGTGATCTCCACGCCCACCGACCGTGCGTTTTCCGTCTGATCTGCCGGCCGCTTTTCCGATTTTGCGCAGTAGGCATTCGCCTCTCCGCCGCCCGGCAGCGGCGTCTTAATGAAGTCTCCGTCGGCGGAGATCACCTTCACGTGCATACCCGGGATGGGCAGAATCTCGCCTGGTTTCGCGACGATATGGCCGTACTTCCCGCCCGCCAGCACCTTCTGGTATCCCGCATAGGCGTCTGCCGTTGCCTTATCGCCCGGCTCGCGCAGCGGCCCGTGATCGATGAATGTGCCCACCGGAATCTTCTCTACCAGTTGCGGAACTCCGCCCGTGTGATCGACGTGGTAGTGCGTCAAGATGACGTAGTCAATCTTGCTGATGCCTGCCTGCTTCGCGGCCTGAGCGATGCGCTCGGCGTCGCGGCCGCCGTTGTCCGGCCAGCCGGTGTCGATAAGCAGCGAGTGCTTGTCCGGCGTCACGAACAGCGTCGACTGCCCGCCCTCCACGTCGACGAACCAGATCCGCAGCTTGCCGTGTTCCGGCGCGTTCTGCGCAGCTCGCAGCACTGGGCATCCGGCGAAGACCGCCAGGGCCAGCCCCGCGCTGATCAGGCTTCGACGCGTCCTCTTCGATTTGTTCCTGGGCTTCGCATTCATCGCTGCACGCTCTCCTTCGGGAATCAAGTCTCCGCCGAACATCATAGAACCCCGCAGGGGAACCCTTGCAAATCTGTCACCCTTCGCGCCGAGTGTCCCGCTCGCCGTTCCTCCGCCCTGGCGATGGACGATCCGTCGCGAACCATACACAAATGTTGATATGATTCATACTGATTCGTATAGATCGCTTTTTCGGTCCCCGTCTCTGCAATTCCCAGTTCGATCGCTGCAATTCCTGCCGGAGGACGACCCGTGAAGGAGAACGGAATCCACCCCCTGCGCTGGGTCGCCTGTTTTCTTCTGGCTACCCTGCTGCAGGGCTTGCCCGCTGTCGCGCAGACAGGGTCAGCCATCAGCGGCACCGTCTTCGATGAGTCAGGAGCAGCCGTATCCGCCGCATCGGTGACCGCGCGCAACCTGAATACCGGTGCTGAGCGGAGCACAGCGACCGATGCCGGCGGAGCCTACCAAATCCTGGCTCTTCCCGTCGGTGACTACGAAGTCACGGCGCATCGAAGCGGATTCGCCGACGAGGTGCGGACCGGCATCCACCTCGCCGTTGGCCAGGATGCGGTCGCCGATCTGCGCCTCCACGCCGCGGGTGTGCAGGAGCGCGTCGTGGTCCACGCCGACGCCGACGCCGTGAGTGTCACTACGTCGGATGTCTCCGGACTGGTCCGCGAACAAGAGGTTCGCAGTCTGCCTCTGAACGGGCGTAGCTACGACGAGTTACTGACTCTCAACCCTGGCGTAGTGAACTTCACAGCAGAGAAGACCGGCGGCATCGGCGTATCGAATTCCACCGTCGGGAACAATTTCTCCGTCTCCGGCAACAGGCCGCAACAGAATCTCTTCCTGCTGAACGGAATTGAGTTCACTGGCGCCGCCGAGAACAACATGCAGCCCGGCGGCACCAGTCAGCAGATGCTTGGCGTCGATTCTGTCCGCGAATTCAATGTGCTCCGCGACGACTACTCCGCCGAGTATGGCAAACGCCCCGGCGCCCAGTTGCTGATTGTCACTGCCGGCGGCACAAACCAGATGCACGGCTCGGCCTTTGAATTCCTGCGCAACAGCGCCCTCGACGCCCGCAACTACTTCAAGAGGGCAGCCGTGCCGCCGTTTCAGCGCAACCAGTTCGGAACTTCCATGGGCGGCCCGCTTCAGAGGCACACGTTTGCTTTTGGAAATTATGAAGGCTTTCGTCAGCACCTCCACCAGGCCGGAGTGGCTCTGGTGCCGGACGCCAACGCCCGGGCCGGGATGCTCCCCTGTAAGC
>DATGJK010000522.1:0-6645 GCA_035295245.1 Acidobacteriaceae bacterium | reverse complement strand
GTTGAGCAGGTTGCACCGCTGCTGCCGCCGGCCGTGCCGGGCCACGTCGGAGTGACGGTCATCTTGCTGGTGTCGACACCCGGAGGCGCAAGGCCCTTTACGTAAGTCTGTACATCGGAGCTGGAGGCGAGACATGCCAGTCCACTGGTGGAGCTGCTGCACGCGGTGCTCCACGTCGATCCGCGGACAATGGCGTAACGCGTACCCGCCTGCGCGGCATAGGAAACAAAGTGGTAGATGTACATGGCGCGCGCAAATTCCATGACTCCGAAGAGCAGCGTGAAAACGACGATGGCGGATATGGCGAATTCGACGAGCGTATCGCCGCGCTCTTCCTTGTGCATGGATCGGAATTTCAGCAAACGTTTCATAGCTAGAAGTTGGCGCTGCGCATTTGCACGGTTTCAGACATGTTCATGGTGGAGGGAATCCCCGGCCAGGGAACCAGAGGGGAATAATTGGCGGTCGTGGTCACGGTGACATAATAGACTTCATTCTTTCCCGTACAGCTCGGCGTGGCGCAGGAGCCGCCGGACTCGGCTGTAGGGTTGGTGCCGTCAGAGCACTCGCATCCCCAGTCGGCGCTCGCATTGAAATTGGCGCTGGTGCTGCTGGTCAGGTCTGAAGCATTGGCCTTAGCAACGTTCTGCATCCCTGTATTGTCGGTGGGGTACTGCGAGCCGTAGACGGCGCCGGCGTGGGCCGCTCCTTTCAGCTCGACAACCATGTAAAAGGCACGGCCAAAATCGACTGCGGCGAGGAGCAGCAGGACCAGGAGCGAGGCGGTGAGCGCCGTCTCGACCAGGCCCTGGCCGCTGTCGCTTTGAAGTAATCGCTGGATGCGCGAAGAGTTCATCGTTACTCCGACAGAACTGCTGTGTATCCCTGGATCGGATTGCCGCCGAGGGCCGAGTAATCCGTGCAAATATTAATGTTCAGTTTGCCGCCATGGGTGGCGGTGATGTTCCCCGCGTCGAGGATCGTGTAGTTTCCGGAGCAGCCCGATGAGGCAATCGAGCCGTCGCCGAGATCGACTGTGCCGTATTCATCGAAGATGATCCCGTTCCAGACCGACTTGCTGCCGCTGGCGAGCGGGAAGGTGGCTGTGTCCTTTGGATCCACCCAGATCAGCATGCCCGCCATGCTGCCCGAGGTCGGCGCATTCAGGGTTAGGTTGCTTCCGCCCGCGTTGGTGATTGACCCATTCATAAAATAGAGGGTTGTTCCGCTGGCGCCGGAAGTGACGTCATAATTGCCCACGTTGAAATTGCCATTGAAGATGTACGTTCCGGACGCGAGTGTGCCGGCGCCGGACAGCGTGACGGCATCGCAAACGCCGTTGGAAGTTTTGGTTTTGCCCGTGCTGCAGTTGGTGCTGGCCGCCGAGTAGCAACCTGGAGTCAAGCTGCCGACAGCGACGCTGCCGGTCAGGACGGTGCAACCGGTCGGCGCCGTGGTCGCGCTGCTTCCACCTGCAGATGGCGCCGGCGATGCGAACGTCATCGTTCCGCAGCTCGAGGTATGGTTATAGCTCGTTTCATAGGTGTAAGTGGCGCAAACCGGATCCTGAACCTGAGGCGCATTGAAGCTGGGCGCTGGATAGAACTGATTGCTGCCGGTACCGGTGGAGGAACTGACCTCGAACTGCGTGGCGGTCAGGTGCGAACCGTTCTTCGACGTGAGCGTACCGTCATCCTGAATTCCACAACCCAGCGTGATTTGGCCGCCGCTTTCGATGTCGAGGTTTCCGGAACCCGGATTGGTGCCGTAATCTTTGGTGTCGACGAACACGCAATATCCGGAGTTGCCGCGCCCGGCTTCAGCGCGGGCGGTGAGCGTCACGGTCGAGAGCCCGAGTACGCTGGCAAAGTAGGTTCCGTATTTCTGCCCGACTTGGGCTTCCACCACTTTGCTGCTGCCGTAATTCGGGTCGGCCGTTGCCGAGCCCAGCAGACACGGGCCCCAGTTGACGACGAGCGTGACGCCGCTGATGGAGGGGGTCGTGCAGGTGTCGGTTTTCAAAGTGGGAGCCGAGAAGCCATTTTCCTTGACAGAGGAAGTCGCGGCGTTGGTCATCATGGTGCAGGCCGTGCCGGCGCTGTAGGTGCAGTAGTTCAACTCCAGCGCGCCGGCGAGGGCGGCGGAGTCGGCGGTCTGCTGCAGCTTGCGTTCGTCAGCGCGCAGGTTGCCCACGTCGATGGCGAGGCCAACGAATCCCATCACGGCAACCATCGATGCCACGACCAGGACCAGCGTCTGGCCGCTCTCGTTCCTGAAACCAGTTTTCCTGCTTGCGAAAATGCCTTTCAAGGTCCTACCCTCCGCATTGCGATTCCGCCTTTGGCGCCGGGTCAGGGGCGCGCTTTCCGTAGAACGCCGCCTGCTTCGCACAAGGCCGTTAAACTCGGGGGACGGCGCTCGCCAGAACTCGGCAGGACCCGCAGCATTTTTTGGCGAGCTTAGGCGAACTATGTTAGCGGTGTTCCAAACAGAATTCCATCACACTATGGATTAAATTCAATGGCTCCGTCGATACCCCAAAACTCCCCGGCTGGTAGCACCCAGGTAACAAGGGAATCCCCCGAAAGGGCCATTCGGGGTCGGGTATTACCTGGTTGGGCACTCCTTTGCTTTTGAATGAAGGGGTCAGGGTGGTGGAAATGTGGAGCCGCAGGTGGGCTGGAAGGGTGCTTCCTCGATTTCAGGCCTCCAGGTCGGCTGCGGGGGGAATGCAGCGCGTGGTGGGAGGCCCTGGATCCCGGTGTTCCGATCCGGCACACGGATTCCCGGCATCCCGAGCACGCCGGTTTGTGTGCCGCTTTGCTCGGTTTACAGGCGGGTTTTGCCCGGCTGGAAGGCCGAAAAATGCGGCAGGAAGGGCCAGGATCAGGGCGGGTGGCGAGGACAATACCGAAAAGTACCAGGAGGTAACACTTAATGGTCATTGTCTGATTGGGGCTTCCATCGCAAGGTGGAAGACACAACGCAGGCCGGGCACGGGGTGCGCATTGCAGTCCGGGCTGCGAATCATTGAGGAGAACCTAAAGATGAAACAGCTTATGACGAACCTTCTGATGGACGAGTCCGGCCAGGACCTGATCGAGTATGCCCTGATCGCGGCCCTGATCGCGCTCGTGGCCATCACCGCGCTGACGAGTGTCGGCACGAAGGTCAGCTCCGTTCTGGGCGACATCGCGACCAGCCTGTAACCCATCGGCTGATCTGGGCGGGCTTATCACATAGCTGACCCGCTCAGAGCAGCGCGTGGCGTTGTTCACGTTCGGAAGGTTCTGGCCGTTCGCCCAGGCGAACGGCCGGTCCGGACGAACCAGCAGAATGCGTGCCCTCTGAACGCGATGGAAGCTGTTGACGACAGAGGGAAACCGGCTGTCCAGGCGGCGTTGGCGCATTCGATAACCATCACCGAAATTTAGCCTTTACCGCTTTCGGAAGGTGTGTATACTCGATTACCAAAACCTGGTCAATCGAACGAAGACCGAAGCGGTAATTTTAGAGACTCCTGGCTGCACTTCGAAGGGTGCTGCACGGCCAGGGCTGAGTCTCGTTGTGCCTGGCTGGATCGTTGTGCCCGAGGGATAGAACGGGGCCCCGGGGCCGCTGTACACCCAGGCGAGTCTTCGTGTTGTGGGCTTGGCGTTCTGGCCCTACCCCAACCGGTTGACCGGGTGAGTGTTTGGTAAGAGCTCCGCTCTCCCTACCGATACATAAGGCAGGAGGGCACATTGGGGAACTTCGGAATGTCAAATTTTCATGCGGATTTGCTGTATGTGGCTGCGGCGTTCGCGCTTTCCTTTGTGGGAGCGGCGTTCGACCTCAGAGACCGCAAAATCCCCAATCTGCTGACTCTTCCCGGAATACTCGCCGGGCTGTTGCTCCACCTGCTGACGGGCGGCTGGCATGGACTGGGCTACGCTGCAGCCGCGGCCGGGATCGCTTTCGTCATTTTTTTGGTGTTCTGGCTGGCGGGCGGCATGGGCGCCGGCGATGTGAAACTGATGACCGCCGTGGCGTGCGTGGCTGGGCTGCCGCACGTCGCATGGCTGCTGATCCTGACCGCGCTGGCGGGCGGAGCGATGGCAGTCGGATTCGCACTGTGGCGTGGCCAGCTCAGGGAAACCATCATGAATGTCGGTGCAATCGCCGTGCATCACCGCTACGAAGGATTGAAACCGCACCCGGATCTCAACGTGGGCAACGCGCGCACTCTGCGCCTGCCCTATGCGCTGGCCATTGCCGCAGGCAGCGCGATGGTAGTTTGCATGACCTTAGTCCAAAGGTAAACGTATGGCTCGCCGATTCATCCTCGCTCTCCTCGTTGCGCTGGTCATCTCCGGTGCTGCTGTGTTTGTCATCTACCGGAAAATGGCGCGCAATGCGGCGCCGGTAGCACAGACGCCGATCGAGTACGTAGCCGCCGCTCACCCGGTTAACCCCGGTGACATTCTGAAGCGCGAAGACATGACCATGATCAGCTGGCCGCGGAACAACCCCCTGGCGGGTTCGTTCGTCAAGGCGGACGATCTGGTCGGGCGCGTGGCTCTGTATCCGCTGCAGGCCGGGCAGCCGGTTCTGGATTCGGAACTGGCAGCCGCGGGCGCGGGCATGGGGCTTTCGGGTAGAGTCCCGGAGGGCATGCGGGCGATTGCGCTGAGGTCGGACGAAGTAGTGGGAGTCGCCGGATTCCTGATGCCGGCGACGCACGTTGACGTGCTCGTGACGTACAAGCCCGAGCCCAACATGCCGGATCCGATCACCGCGACTGTTCTGCAGGACGCAGAAGTTCTGGCCGTGGGTCATGAGGTCCAGCCGGATCCCTCCGGAAAGCCGGCCAATGTGGACGTCGTGACGCTGCTGTTGTCGCCCCAGGATGCCGAAAAGGCGGTATTGGCCGCCGCGCAGGGGAGCATTCACTTTGTCCTGCGCAGGGGCGGAGATAACAACACGTCGGCTCCGATCGCTCCGGTCTATGTCACCGAGCTGTCCGGCGGAGCAGCGCCCAAGGTCACCAAGGCGGTTGCGAGGGTGGCGCGTCCTGAAGCCGCTCCAAAGCCGAAGGCCTGGGTGGTGGAGACCGATCTTGGATCCAAGGGGCACACAACCGAGAGCTTCAACTGAGGAAGAGAATGACTGGGCGAGAACGCACATTACGAACGCACGTTAATGCCGTAGCCACGGCCGTATTCTGCGCCGTTACGCTGCTCGGGGTTCACGCACAAACCGCTCCCGCCACCGAGCAGGTTCCCGCTGCTGCCAATTCCGGCGAGACTGCACTGGTGACGAATATGCTGCGCCTGCGGGTGGGTCAGTCGATGTTTGTGAACACGACAGACCGGCTGCGACGCGTGTACGTTAGCAATCCCGATATTCTGGATTCGGTAACGTCCAACCCGCATCAGATCGTGGTCACTGCCAAAGCGCCGGGAATCAGCAGCCTGGTGCTGTGGGACGAGAGTGGTCAGTCGCAGGCTTACGAGGTTATTTCCGATCTCGATCTGGACCCGCTGCGCGTGGCGATGAAGAATGCGCTTCCCTACGAAAATGTGGAGGTAGGCGGACACCTGGACGAGGTTTCTCTGAGTGGAACGGTCTCCAGTCCCGCCGCGGCCGACGAAGCGAACAAGCTGGCCGGCCAGTTCACGAAGAACGTCGTCAGTTCCCTGATTGTGGGGCTGCAGCACCCGGCGCAGGTACGGCTCAAGGTGCGGGTCGTTGAAATTGACAGGGCGCGGGCTCAGCAGCTGGGATTCGACTTTTTTGCTACCGGCAAGAACACGGTCAACGCCACTACGGGACAGTTCCCGGCAATCACCGTCGGCCAGTCACAAACGCAGACCAGCAGCAATGCGAACGCCAACGTTTCCAGCCTGCTTGGGCTGCAGAGTCTGCTTAACCTTTTCTATTACAACAGCGAACAGGGAATGGGCGGAGCGCTTCAGGATCTGCTGAACAAGCAGGTGCTGCAAATCCTGGCCGAGCCGACCATTTCGACGATCAGCGGCCAGAAGGCCTCATTTCTGTCAGGCGGCGAGTTTCCCTTCCCTGTCGTTCAGGGCGGGACAGGCGGATTCACGTCGGTGACCATCCAGTTCCGTCCCTTCGGCGTGTCCCTGGACTTCACTCCGAACGTTCTGCCGGATGGAACAATTCAGATGAAGGTTTCGCCGGAAGTCAGCTCTCTCGACTTCACGAATGCTGTCACCGTATCGGGCTTCACGGTTCCGGCGCTGATTACGCATCGCGCGGATACCCAGGTCGAACTGAAAAGTGGCCAGAGCTTCGCGATCTCCGGGTTGCTGGATAATCGCACGACCGATTCGCTGCTGAAGATTCCCGGCATCGCTGATATTCCGATTTTAGGCAAACTGTTCCAGACGAAGAGTTCTACGCATTCGGTTTCGGAACTGGCGGTGATCGTCACGCCGACGCTGGTCGATCCTCTGGCGGAGAACCCGCATCCGACGCAGCCGGCGCAGCCTATTCCCTTCCTCAACCCACAGAAATTCGACAAGAGCTTTGTCCCCAAGGCCGGTCAGGGAGCGAGATAAGCATGCAACAGTCCGAGAACACGCCAACCCTGAACATTGGCCTGATGACGGTCGCGGTGGATCGCGACCTCACGGAACG
>DATGJK010000521.1:0-4438 GCA_035295245.1 Acidobacteriaceae bacterium | reverse complement strand
CTTCGCGCCGGGCGCAAAACCATCGGCCTGGTGCCCACCATGGGCGCTCTTCACGAAGGCCATCTGTCCCTCATGCGCGCCGCGCGCTCGCAATGCGATGCCGTCGTCGTGAGCATCTTCGTCAACCCAACGCAGTTCGGCCCCAGTGAGGATTTCGCCGCCTACCCCCGCACCTTTGAAGCCGACTGCGACCTCCTCCGCGCCGAGAACGTCGACCTCCTCTTCGCGCCTGCCGTCGACGAAATGTATCCGCCGGGCGCCATCACCATTGTCGAAGTCGAGCAGATCTCCGACCGCCTCGACGGCCACTCCCGCCCCGGCCACTTCCGCGGCGTCGCCACCGTGGTCGCCAAGTTCTTCCATATCGTCGCGCCGGACAGAGCCTTCTTCGGCCAGAAGGACGCGGCTCAGGTAGCCATCCTCCGCCGCATGGTGCGCGACTCAATTTCAATCTGGAAATCGTCGTCTGCCCCACGGTGCGCGAGCCCGACGGCCTCGCCCTGAGCAGCCGTAACCGCTATCTCTCGCCGGACGACCGCCATCGCGCCCTCGTCCTCAGCCGCGCCCTGCGCCACATCGAGCGGCGCGTCGCCGCCGGCGTGCTCGACTCAGCCTCGCTCATCGATACCGGACTCGAAGTGCTCGCCGAGCAGCCGTACGCGCGCCTTGACTACCTGCGCATCGTCCATCCCGACACGCTCGAAGACGTTTCGAACGTGAGCAAAGGCGCGCTTGTCGCCATCGCCGCGTGGATCGGCCCAGCGCGCCTCATCGACAACATCCTCATCGCGCCTCGCTGATCCAAACAACTCCTGTCATTCTGAGCGAAGGCGCGTGGTTTTGGCGCACCCGAGAACCTGCGTTTGTTTTTGAGCTAGAAACCCTGCGGCGGCGTTCCCGGCGCACCCTGCGGAGGAGCACCCGCTGGCGGCGCGCCCATCCCCGGTCCACCCATCCCCGGCGCGCCTGGCCCATGATGCTCCGGCGGAGGCACAAAGTGCTCCGGCATCTTGTGCCCGCGATGGCACGTGCCGCACGTCACCTGCTTGTCCTCAGGCGTCGCATCCGGATCGTGGATCTGCGACATGTACTGATCGTTCATCGCCTGCGTCATCCGCATCATGATGCGCGCCGTCGCCTTCTCCGGCTTGTCATCCGAAGCGAAATTCATCTCCCGTGGCTTCGGCCCCGGAACGTGACAGAAATTGCACTCCACGCCCAGCGAGCCCGCAACGCCGCGCATGATGTGGATCAGCTGCTCCGGCTGGATGTCCTTCGGCAGCACCTGCAGATTCGTCGGCTTCGGCAGCGGCCGCCGCGGACGCTGCTGACCCTGCGGCGCGCTGTCCTGACCCAACAAAAACGGCGTCGAGACGGCCAGCGTCAGCGACGCGACGAAGACTCCAAACAACCTGCTTTGCATAGCTCGATTTTCCTGGGGATTGAGGATCGACTGCGGCCAAATTCTTTCCGCCATCTTACACAATGCATCCGCTTGGCATTGTCACCGCGAGACGAAGCGGTTCCCGGCGATCACAAACCGCAGCGGGCGCTCCGCCGCCTTGCGAATCCCCACCCGCGCCCCCGCCTCTATTTTTTCCGGACGAGTCCCGTCGTCCTCCACATGCAGCCCCGTGCGGCGGCTGGTCACGTCAATCCCATTGTGCGTGGTGCGCGTAATCCCCAGCGCCTCGCACAATCGCCCGGGTCCCGACGCCAGCAATCGCGCCGGAGCATCCGCATCGAGCCCCCGCAACTCCGCCATGGTCGACAGCCCTTCCAGCGGCTCCAGCGCGCGCAGCAGAACGCAGCCTGCCTGACCCTCCGGCTCGCAGGAGATGTTCAGGCAGTAATGCATGCCGTAGATGAAATAGACGTAGGCAAATCCTGGCGGCCCAAACAGCACCGCGTTGCGCGGAGTCTTGCCGGAGAACGCATGCGCCGCCGGATCGTCGAGCCCCTGGTACGCCTCGACCTCCACAATGCGCCCCGCCAGCCGCTTGCCCTCGTACCGCCGCACCAGAACCTTGCCCAGCAACTCCCGCGACACCGCATCCGGCGGCCTCGCATAAAAATCGCGCGCAAGGATCGGCAGACTCGCCATCAGTTCATGATATTTCGCTGATCGCTGATCGCTGATCGCTGATCGCTGATCGCTGCGCACTCACGCGCTCAGCAGCCGGATCTCCTCCGACATATCGCGCACCATGTCCGCGCGCATCGGCGGCATCGCGCCGCGCTGCGAAGCCATCCACGCGCCCCAGCGATTGCCCGCCTCGTTCAGCACCGCCAGCGGCGCGCCTTCCAGATAGTAGTGAGTCAGCGCCGCCGTGAAGGCATCTCCAGCGCCCACCGTATCCCGCACCACCACCGGACGCCCGCGATGCCGGTGCGATTCTTCCCGCGTCACCAGCATGCTGCCTTCGCTGCCGATCGTCACGCACACCAGCTGCAGCGGATAGCATTCCAGCAGCTGCCGCGCTCCGTGCAGGATCTCGTCATCATGGTTCGGCATCGCCGCCTGCGCGCAGATGCGCGTCGCCCGCAGTACCTCCGGCATTTCATGAATATTCAGCTTCAGCACTGTGGCCCGCTGCAGCGACTGGCGCAGCACCTCGCCGCTCCAGAACGGCGCCCGCAGGTTCACGTCCGCAATCCGCACGCACTCCGGCCGCGTCGCGTCCAGAAATCCCAGGATCGTCTGCCGCGACTGCGCATCCCGCTGCGCCAGCGTTCCGAAGCAGACCGCGTCGGCGCTGCGCGCCAGCTCCAGCCACTGCGGCGTCAGCTCCATCCGGTCCCAGGCCACCGGCTCCTGAAAGGTGTAGTGCGGCTCGCCGTAATCGAGCACAATTGTAACTGTGCCGGTGGCGTGATCCTCATCCAGTTGCAGCCAGCTCGTGTCCACGGGCAGCGCGTTCAGTTCCGCGCGCGCCTGCCGCCCCAGCCGGTCGGAGCCCACGCGGCTCGCGATCGCCGCATGATCGCCCAGCCGTCCCGCCATCACCCCGAAATTCGCCGGCGCGCCCCCCAGCCGCGGTCCGTCCGGCAACATGTCCCAGAGGAGTTCCCCCAGTCCAACTACGATCTTCTGCTGACCATTGCTCGCGCTCATCGCTGCGCCTCCTGCGGGCGGCGATCCGCGCAGGGCACAGTCGCCGCTGGATGGAGAGGGATCCCGGCATGCCGCAGCAGCGCCTGCATTTCCAGATAGACGCCGTTCGTCCAGCCAAAGCCCACCACGTTTTGTCGGTACCCGGTCGCAACCTCGACGGTCGACGACGCGGTGATCATGTTGTACTTCTCGTGAATGGTTGAGTCGCAGGTGAAGTTGTTGCGCACCGTGGCCGTGAACTCGCGCGACACCCGCGCCGCGTCCCGCCCATCTCCGTATTCGCGCAACCCCGCAACCGCCAGCCAGTTCACCGGCGCCCACCCATAGGGGAGATCCCACTGTACACCCGTATCCTCCGTGCTCATCGCCAAACCGCCGCGGTGTTCGAATTGTGAAAGCTTCGCCTCCACGCCGCGTGCCTGCTCGGGGCTCGCCGCCCCCGCCCACAACGGATAAAACGTCGTCAGATACAGATACGTCGACGGCTTCCCGGCCATAAAGTCGTAGTCGAAAAACGTGCCCTTGCCGGGGTTCCAAAGATACTTGTCGATCGCCGCCCGCCGCTCCGTCGCCTCGGCCCGCCAGCGCTCCGCCTCCGCCGGCTTGCCCAGCTGCTCGGCCATCCACGCCAGGTCTCGCTCATATTTGTAGAGCAGGGAATTGAGGCAGACCGGCGCAAAATGGTGCGTCGCCCCGCTGAACGGCCCATACCGGAACGCCGGATCGAATCCCGACTCCCGCATGGCGCGATCGCCTTTGTAGAAATCCCTCGCCAGCCAGTGGGTACCCTCATGGGCGCGTGCGCAAACCGCCGAAGCAGCGGGATCGCAGCTGATCTCCGCGATTTTCGCGTTGTCCGCCTCGGTAGGCTGCTCCGGCCCGTCCACCAGAAAGTCCGTGGGCACGTCGGGATGCTCCAGCAGCCAGTGGATCACGTTCTGGTAATAAGTCGGATCGTCTCCCTCCTCCGGCACCGGCCCCTCCCCATAATCGAAGTAGCGGCTCAGCCCGGTATCGCCAGCGCGATGCTCCGGCCGCAGCCACAGCGCGTGATCGCGCACCGCATAGCGGTAAGCCCGCCCCAGCCACGCATGCGCCTGCGGCTTCTGCCCGGCCGCCACTTCCGCCTCGTACACCGCGCGAATCATCGACGACAGGAATGGCGGCTGCGAGCGCGAAAAGTAATACGTCCGGTTCGCGTTCAGCACTCCGCCGTAGTGCTCAATCTCAAAGAAGAAGTTCTCCACGATGCCGCGCGCCAGGTCCGCATGACCGTCGCGCAGCAACCCCAGCAGGATGAAATAGCTGTCCCACCCATACATC
>DATGJK010000520.1:0-14150 GCA_035295245.1 Acidobacteriaceae bacterium | reverse complement strand
TCCTCTTCGGCGGTCTGGTCGGCTTGTCCCTGGGGGAGTGGAAGGGAGCCGAGGGCCGGCCGGTGCGACAGCTTTGGGCAGGACTGGCGGTCATCATCGCAGCAGCCAACCTGGTCGGACTGGGCATTTCATCGTAGCTCGCCCCCCTCGTGCAGTTACTGAAGAACTGCCCGGCCTATCAGCGGCCGCCGAACACCTGATATACGAAAGACGGCATGGTTCGCTGCGGCATGGGGTTCCTTCTGGCGCTGATCGCAACTGCTCCGGCTGCAGCCGCGCGCAGCATCATTCGTCTGCATGAGGGCTGGCGGATTCAATCCGCATGCCGGATCCAGGATGAGGGTGCAGCGATCTCCTCGTCCGGCTATTCCGTGAACGGCTGGTTGCCCGCAACCGTGCCCAGCACCGTGCTGGCGGCGCAGGTGGCCGACAAAGTTTTTCCCGATCCGTATTTCGGTATGAACCTGCGGAAAATTCCCGGCACGAGCTATCCTATCGGTCGAATTTTCTCGAGGCTGGCGATGCCCGAGGATAGTCCTTATCGCTGCGGGTGGTGGTATCGCGTCCGATTCTCCTCTCCACCGGCTGCGAGCCAGCATCACCGCACCTGGATCCACTTCGGCGGAATCAACTACAGCGCGAACATTTGGCTGAACGGGCATCGCCTCGCTGACAGGACAACGGTTGCCGGGGCATATCGGACCTACGACTTCGACGTCACGGATCTGCTGAACCCCCGCACCAACGTACTGGCGGTGGAGACCTTCGCGCCGACGGAGAAGGACCTGGGCATCAACTGGGTCGACTGGAACCCTGCTCCTCCCGACAAAGACATGGGGCTGTGGGGCGACGTGAATCTGGTGAGAACCGGGCCGGTGACGCTGCGTTCGCCAATGGTGGTCACCCATTTTCCCGACGACCCCCTGCGTGAGGCGGACCTGTCGATCTATGCCGAGGTTCGCAATGGGACGGACCACGCTGTGCGGGGAGTGCTCAGCGGAACGGCTGCAGGCGCGAACTTCAGTCAGCCAGTCAGCCTGGCTGCTCACGAGGAAAGGACCGTCATCTTCGCGCCCGATCAGTTCCCGGCGCTGCGCATCCGCGATCCGAAGTTGTGGTGGCCGAACCAAATGGGCAATCCTCATCTCGAACGCCTGACAATGCGTTTCACCGAGAATGGCGCGACGTCCGACGAACAAAGCACGAACTTCGGCATACGCGAGATCACGTCGGAACTGACTTCCACAGGTGCGCGGCTGTTTCGTGTGAACGGCAAGCCAATTCTGATCCGCGGCGCCGGCTGGGCGCAGGATATGCTGCTGCGAACCAATCGCCAGCGGCTGCGCGATCAGATCGCACTGGTCCGCGACATGCACCTGAACGCCATCCGGCTCGAGGGAAAGCTGGAGACGGAGGATTTCTTCCGGCTGACGGACGAGCAGGGAATCCTCGTCCTTGCGGGATGGTGCTGCTGCGACCACTGGGAGGACTGGGGCACGTGGACGGCTGCGGATCTTGAGATCGCGAGCGCATCGCTTCGCGATCAGATGCTGCGGCTCCGCGGACATCCGAGCCTGCTGGTGTGGCTCAACGGCAGCGATCATGCTCCGCCGGCCGACGTTGAGAAGCAGTATCTGCAGGTCGAACAGGAGGCACACTGGCCGAATCCGATTCTGTCCTCAGCATCGGCGGCAGGCACGGTGAACACCGGCCCGAGCGGAGTGAAGATGACGGGTCCCTACGATTACGTTCCGCCGGAGTACTGGTACCTGGATCAGCGTCGCGGCGGGGCATTTGGCTTCAACACAGAGACGAGTCCCGGACCGGCAATTCCCTCCCGGGCAAGCCGCCGGAAGTTTCTGCCGGATGCAGACGCCTGGCCCCCGAGCGAGGATTGGAAGTACCACAACGCCAGCGGCCGCTTCATGACGACGGGCCTGCTTCAGGAGGCGATGACTGCGATGTACGCTCCGCCGGCTTCCGCCGCCGACTTCGAGCGAATGGCGCCGACCATGGCGTACGACTCGGAGCGGGCGATGTTCGAGTCCTACAGCCGAAACAAGTATGCGGCGACCGGCGTGATCCAGTGGATGCTGAACAACGCCTGGCCCTCGATGTTTTGGCACCTGTATGACTACTATCTCGAGGCGGATGCCGGATACTTTGCGGTGAAGAAGGCGTGCGAGCCGCTGCACATCCAGTATTCGTATGACGACCACTCGATCGTGGTCGTGAACAGCACCTATGGCGCGGTGGAGGGCCTTCGGGCGTCCGTGCAGGTGCACGGCCTCGGGTGGAACGCGCTGTATACGCAGGAAGCAACCGTGAACGCTCAGCCGGACAGCGCGCAACGCGTGCTGACGATTCCCGGGTCGATTTACTCCGGCTCAGAAAGGGTTCTTTTCATTGACCTGGCGCTCCTGGATTCCGGTGGTCGCACCGTTAGCCGGAACTTCTACTGGGTCCCCCGCACGTTGAGCACCTTCGACTGGGAGCCCTCGGACCACATCCATACTCCCGTCGCGCAATATGAGGACCTTACCGCCCTGACTCATCTGCCGGCAGTGTCGGTGGCCGGCCGAGCCGAGATCGAGCAGTCTCCCGACGGGCCGGTGATTCGCCTGCACCTCAGCAATTCGTCTCGCATGCTCGCGTTTCAGGTGTCCGCGGCTGTGCGTACGCGGGACGGCGGCCTGGTCGCTCCGGTGATTTGGTCGGATAACTGGATCGAACTGATGCCGGGAGAGTCGGCGACGTTAACGGGTATTTTGCCGCACCAAGCCCCTGCTGGACTCGTTGTGCAGGTGCAGGGCTGGAATATGGCTCCTCTCACGCTGACTCCGGGCAAAGCGCAGATCGTCCACTGAATTACGAATCAGGCCGCGACGCTTTCCCGTTCGCGCTTGCTCAGGTACCAATCCTCGCGGGTGAGAGGCAGATGGCTTTCCCCGTGCTCTGGGTTGCTGAAAAGCACCTGATACACCGCAATATCGCCGCGATGAAACGCTGCTGCGCATCCTGCCATGTAGAGCAGCCAGATGCGATAGCTTTCAGCCGAAACGAGACGCAGAAGCGCCTCCGCGTTCGCCTGCAGCCCGTCCACCCAGCGGCGCAAAGTGATCTCATAGTGCTCGCGGAGATTCTCCGCGTCGCGAATCTCCAGTTCCTCTCCCTCCGCAGCCTTCATGGCCTCAGGAAGCGTGACAAGACGGCCGTCCGGAAATACGTATCGGTCAATGAAGGAATTCTTCCGGGGACTGCTCTTTGTAGCCCGCGCGATGCCGTGATTGAGGAAAACGCCCCCCGGCCTGAGCACGCGCCGAATAGCGTGGAAATATTCCGGCAGCTTCTCAAGACCGACATGCTCGTACATGCCGACACTGGCAATTTTGTCGAATGATTCGAGCTTCGGGTCGAGATCGCGGTAGTCCTGCAGAGCGACGGCGCAGCGGTCCTCGAGCCGGTTGTCGCGAATGCGACAGCTCGCCTCCTCAAATTGTCTGCGGCTCAGCGTGATACCCCGCGCGGTCACGCCATAGTGTCTGGCGGCATGAAGGATAAGCCCTCCCCAGCCGCAGCCGACGTCGAGAAAGCGCTCGCCCGGCTGGAGACGCAGCTTACGGCAGATCAGATCGAATTTCTCTTCCTGTGCCCGATCCAGCGAATCTTCAGGTTTGCGGAACAAAGCACAGGAGTAGGCCAGTGTTCTGCCCAGCCAGGGCCGGAAGAAGTCCACAGACTGATCGTAATGATGTGCGACCACCGCGCGGTCTCTGGCCTGGGAGTGGCGCGCGCCAAGCCGGATCCAGCGGCGCAGGGTGAGGCCGGTGTGCAGAAGCGTTCCGGAGATGCGCTGCGGGGCGGTTCCTGAGCGGTTCAGGAGGTGCTCGGCCACAGCGAAGACTGAAAAAATGTCGCCTTCGACGTCGAGATCGCCACGGATGAAAGCCTCGCCCAGGGTGATTTCGTTCGGTGAGATGAAGAAGGCGTCAAGTGCGCGGCTGTTTTTCAGCACGATGGTGCACTGCGGCGTCGCGGCTGAGGACGAAAACCACTGCCACTCATCCGGGAACCGCACAGAGAAGGCTGGTCCCTGATAGCCCTGTAGAAAAGCATCGAGAGCCCGAGTTCTTTCCTGAGGTGAGTCGAACATGCTTCATCTCCACTCAAGTCCAGCAAATCGCTGAACCTGCCACTATAACGCAGGATGCGGACGGACCGACTGCTTTGAGGGCAGTCCGGATTAGCAGCGCAACTTAGGGCTGGATTCGCGGCTTTACGTGCAGAGCCCGGCTTGAGCCGATACAATCCGAGCTTGATGAACAGGTCCCCTATTCTCCTGGTCCACGGCGGGGCCTGGGATATCCCCGCTGATGCTCTTGAGGCTCACGAGCAGGGCGTTTTTGACGCTTTGCAGGAGGGCTGGCGCATCCTGGAACGGGGCGGCCAGGCGCTGGATGCGATCGAAGCGGCCGTTACCGCCATGGAGAACGACCCGGCGTTCGATGCCGGACGCGGCAGCTTCCTGACGCGCGACGGCCGTGTACAGCTGGATGCGCTCATCATGGATGGCTACACGCTGCGGGCGGGTGGGGTCGCCTGCGTGGAACGGATCCGCAACCCTATTCAGGCGGCGCGCCTGGTGCTCGACAAGAGCCATCATGTGTACTTTGTCGGCAGGGGCGCCGAGGAGTTTGCGGCCTCGCACGGCATCGCCTTGATCGAAAATTCTGAGCTGGTGCTGGATCGCGAGAGGGAGCGGCTGGCCGAGGCGCAGCGGCGCGAGCGCTCCGGGGTGCCGGACCCGACCTTCTCCGGCAGCCCCAGCCAGGAATCTCACGACACGGTGGGCGCCGTCGCCCTGGACAGTCAGGGCCGCATTGCGGCGGCGACCTCGACCGGCGGAACCCTGAACAAATCCCCGGGGCGGGTGGGAGATTCGTCACTGATCGGCTGCGGCTGTTACGCGGATAATTCCAGCGCGGCCGTTTCGCTTACCGGATGGGGAGAACCCATCATGAAGCTGGTTCTCGGGAAGTGGGCCACGGACCGGGTCATGGCGGGCGGCTCGCCCGAACAGGTGGCGCCCGAGGCTATCGCGTACCTGCACCGCAGGCTCGGTGGTCACGGCGGAATCATCCTGCTTGCTCCGGACGGCCGCTACGGGCTGGCTCATAACACGCCCCGCATGGCCTGGGGGGTGCACACTGCCGAGGGTCCACGAGTCGGAACCCTGATCCACGACGAAGCCGTCCAGCCTTGACATTTTGCCGCTCATCAACCGAACTCGTATTACACTCGGTTTCTGATTCTGCAGGAGTCCTGGGCCTGGCATCGAATGCTCCCGCTCACCGGGTGCGCCGAGATCCTTGCAGTGCCGGAGGGTAAGACCATGCTGAAAGGCTTTCGTGATTTCATTCTGCGCGGCAATGTGGTCGATCTTGCCATTGCCGTTATCATCGGCGCAGCGTTCACGCAAATCGTGAACTCGCTGGTGAAGAACATCATCAATCCACTGATTGCGGCCATCGTGCACAAGCCCGACTTCTCTGGAATTGTCTTCAACTTCCATGGCGGAAAGTTCACCGTCGGTGACTTCCTGAACGACGTCATCTCCTTCGTGCTCATCGCCGCGACGGTGTACTTCTTCTTTGTCCTGCCCATCAATGCACTGCTGAGGAAGATCAATCCTCCCAAGGCCACCCCGCCTTCCACGCGTGCCTGCCCCGAGTGCCTGGCCGACATTCCGGTAGCCGCGAAGCGGTGCTCGCACTGCACGCAGCCCGTGGAGCCGGTAAGAACTCCTGCGTGAGTCGACCCTGGCGCCAGTTCCCGGGCGGAGACTCCGCCGGGAGTGCAACCCCATCGACGATGCTAAGCTGGCTGTTCATCGCCGATCGCGTTTTCCCGAGGAGTTCCTCTTTTGATCCATTTGCGCCCTGCGCTGGTTTTCGCCCCACTCCTTCTGTGCGGTTTCGCGTTTCTCAGCGCTCAGGCCGGACCCGATTCGCCGGCATTCCTGGGCTATCGGGATTTCGCTGCGGAGCAGGCCAAAATCGACCAGCAGTTTCTGTCCATTCCCGACGCGAAGCTGGCCGGTGAAGAACTGAAGACCCTCACTGCCCAGCCTCATGTTGCCGCCACTCCCGAGGACTACAAAACCGCGGAATACGTCGCGTCGAAGTTCAAAGAGGCGGGGCTTGAGACCTCGATCGTCCCTTATAAGGCCTGGCTGAACATGCCCAAAGAAGTCAGTGTCGAGGCATGGAATGCCGACGGCAAGCTTCTCATGAAGGGCCCGGTTCCCGAGCATGTGGATGGAAATGACTCGTTCCAAAACGATCCGCGCGTGCTGCCCGCGTTTAACGGGTCGTCGCCTTCAGGTGATGTCACGGGCGAGGTCGTCTACGCCAACTACTGCCGCCCGGATGATTTCAATAAGCTGTCCGGGATGGGGATCGACTTCAGGGGCAAGATCGTGCTCTGCCGGTACGGCTCCAACTTCCGCGGCGTGAAAGTCTACGTTGCCGAGCAGCACGGAGCGGCCGGGGTCCTCATCTACTCCGATCCGGCGGATGACGGCTACTACCGTGGCGATATGTATCCCCATGGGCCGTATCGGCCGGCCACTGCCGTGCAGCGGGGATCCGTGCAGTATTTGTTCCGGTATCCGGGAGATGCCCTCACGCCTGGATTTGCCTCGCGGCCCGATGTGCCGGCAGACAAGCTCCTGAAGCCCGAACAGGCCGGTAACATGCCGAAGATCCCTTCGGAGCCGCTCTCCTACCACGATGCGGCGCCGATCCTCGAGGCGCTGGGCGGACCGGATGCTCCGCGCGAATGGCAGGGCGCGCTGCCGTTCACATACCACGTGGGCCCGGGAGCGAAAGTGCATCTCGTGCTGAAGATGGACTACCAGTACCGCACGATCTGGGACGTCATCGGCAGCGTGGATGGAACCACCTTTCCGGACGAGTGGGTCATCGCCGGGAATCACCGCGACGCGTGGGCCTATGGGGCAGTCGATCCCAACAGCGGCACCGCGGCCATGTTGGAGGCGGTGCACGGCGTCGGCGCGCTGCTGAAGCAGGGCTGGAAGCCCAGGCGGCGCATCGTCTTTTGCAGCTGGGACGCTGAGGAAGAGGGACTGATCGGCTCGACGGAATGGGCCGAAGATCATGCCAGCCAACTGGCGCATGCCGTGGCCTACTTCAATACCGATGTCGGAGTCTCCGGTCCGAACTTTGAGGCTGCAGCCGTTCCTTCGCTCAAGGAATTCGTCCGCGACATCGCAAAACAAGTCCCCAGCCCGAAGGGCGGCAGCGTTTATGACGTATGGAAGCGGAGCCAGGCCGAACAGGCGTCACGGCAAAAGGGTCCGGTGGAGGAGCACAGCGCTGGGACGAATGCCGCCATTGGCAACGACGTGCGCGTGGGCGACCTCGGCAGCGGTTCCGACTACACGCCCTTCATTCAGCACCTCGGCGTGCCCTCGACCGATGTAGGCTCGGGCGGGCCCTATGGCGTGTATCACTCCGTCTTCGACAACTTCGCCTGGTTCGTGATGAATGCCGACCCAACGTTCGTCTATGAGCAGGAGATGGCGCGGGTCTTCGGGTTGGAGGTCATCAACATGGCCGATGCGGACGTGCTGCCCTACGACTACGTCACCTATGGCAAGGAAATCGCTGCGTACCTCGACGCCGCGCAGAAAAAGGGGCAGCAAGCTGGATTGTTGGGGCTGGATTTCGCTTCCGCGGAGCAGGCCACGCAGCGATTCATCACCCTGTCGGAACAAGTCAGGCAAAAGCAGCAGCATCTTGACGACGATTCCACCGCGAGCCTCGCATCCCTCAACATCCAGCTGAGGCAGGTTGAGGGGGACTTTCTCTCCGCAGCAGGTCTGCCGAACCGCCCCTGGTTCAAACACACCATCTATGCCCCCGGCGAGTACACCGGCTATGCGGCGGTTGTGATCCCGGGGGTGAACGAGGCAATCGACGCGAAAGACCTCAGCCGTGCGCAGGAGCAGATGAAGGTTTTGACGGACGCGATCAACCGCGCGGACGGGACACTGGAAGCGATTGCGAAGTAGCCATCACTCGTTGGCGAGAGCCCCGGGCCAGCTCAGGACGGATTGGTAGTGCTCCACGTGGGGCGGCGCTGCGAAGAACGAGCCGATGATCCCGCGCCATTCCCCGAAACGAGGCGATTCGCGGAAGCCGATGGTGTGCGCCTCGAGTGTTTCCCACTGCACCAGCAGAAGGTAGCGGCCCTGCGTTTCCAGGCAGCGCTGGAGTCGATGACCCAGGTAGCCGGGAGAACCGGCGATCACCGGCGCGGCTCTCCGCATGGCTTCTTCAAAGGCGTGTTCCTCTCCGGCGCGCACCTGCAGCACCGCAGCTTCGAGGATCATGGCATCAACTCCTGTCCAGCGCCCACGCGCCGCTGCCGACGATCAGCAGAAAAATCAATCCCAGCGCCATGCTGAAGTCCACGCGGGCCTCATGCAGCATCGCCCAGAGGCCCTGATGGTGCAGCATCGGAAACTTGGTTGTCGCAATTGCGGTGCCGATGACAATCAGCAGGGGCACCGCCGCGATGCGGGTCCAGAGCCCCAGGATCACCAGCGCGCCGCAGACAATCTCTACGATCGCTACAACGGGTGCAAGCACGTGCGGGTGCGGCAGGCCGATCTTCGCAAATCGTCCCCAGCCGAGCGCGACCGGGAAGAGGAATTTCTGGATTCCTTCCGAGACGAAGACCCAGCCAACGAGAATGCGAATGAGAATGATTGCGCGCATGGGATGCGATTCCCATGCTATCGCATCGCATGTCGGCGAGCCCGGAGCCGATCCTACTTCGTCTCCACCGTGTCCCCCTCGCCGGGAGCGAGGAAGAGGTTGTCTTCAAGCCCGTGCTGGCGCGTGTAGAGATCGTAATAGCGGCCGCCCAGTGCATACAGCGTCGCGTGCGTGCCGCGCTCAATGATTTGGCCACCCTCCACCACAAGGATCTGGTCGGCTCGGCGAATCGTCGAGAGCCGGTGTGCGATCACGAACGTTGTGCGTCCCTGCATCAGATAGCTGAGCCCGTGCTGGATCATCGCTTCCGATTCGGAGTCAAGCGAGGAAGTAGCCTCATCCAGAATCAAAATGCGGGGTCCGGCGAGGATGGCGCGAGCAATGGAGAGGCGCTGGCGCTGCCCGCCCGAGAGTTTTACGCCGCGCTCGCCGACAATCGTGTCATAGCTTTCCGGAAAGCGCTCGGCGAATTCATCGACGCGCGCAATGCGGCAGGCTGAGAGGAAATCCTCCTCGCTTGCATCCGGGTGGGAGAACATCACGTTCTCGCGAATCGTGCCGTCGAAAAGAAACGATTCCTGCAGAACGACCCCAAGCTGGGAGCGGTAGCTGTCCAGCCGCACTGTGGACAAATCGACGCCATCGACCAGAACTCGTCCGGAGTTGGGGGTATGGAAGGCGCAGATCAGGCTGATGATTGTCGACTTGCCGGACCCCGACGAGCCCACCAGCGCAGTCACCGTTCCAGGCTGTGCATTGAACGAGATGCCGTGAAGCACCGGCTTCTCGGGCTCATAGGCGAACCGCACATCCTCGAATCGGACTTCCCCGACAACATCGCCCAGCGTGACCACACGCGCCGGATCGGCAAATTCGTCCTTCTCGGCGAGAATCTCCATAGTGCGATCGATGCCTGCAACCGCTTCGGTCAGCTGCGTTCCGATGCTGACCACCTGGATGACGGGCGCGATCATGAAAGCAAGAAACATCGTGTACTGGATGTAATCGCCCGCATCCATGCGGTGCTGCATGGCAAGGTGGCCGCCAAGCAACATGACCAGGCCGCCGACAATACCGAGCACGGTCGTGGCCGCCATCGACAGCAGACTGGTCGCCGTCAGCGAACGCATGACGTTGTCGAGCAGGCGAAGCACGCCCACCGTGAAGACGCCGGCTTCGCGCGTTTCCGCATGGTAGCCCTTGATGACGCGCACCCCGCCAAGCGACTCCGTCAGGCGGCCTGTCACTTCACCGGTAATCTTCGCGCGCTCCCGAAAAATCGGGCGGATCGTCTTCAACGCATAGCGCAGAAAAAGAATAAACGCGCCGATGACCGAGAAAATGATCAGCGTCATGCGCGGGCTGCGGTGCACCAGGAAGACGAAGGCCATCGCCGCAGTCATCAGGCCGCCGACAAATTCCACCAGCCCGGTGCCGATCAGGTTCCGCACCCCCTCGACGTCGTTCATGATGCGCGACACCAGCACACCGGTGCGGTTTGCATCGTAGAAGCTCACTGAAAGCCGCCCGACATGCTGCTGCACCTGCTGGCGGAGGTCGGCGATCATGCGTTGCGCGGCTTTGGAGAGCAGCTGCGTATTCGAAAATGACGTGATCGCCTGGACCAGAGTGGCGAGGAACACAGCCACAACCAGCGGCATCAGCCGGCCGGCCTGGTGTCGGGTCAAGACGAGTGAGACAAAGGGCTTGGAGAGGAACGGCAGCACCAGTCCGGCAACGCGATTGATGGCGACCAGGATCAGCCCAACCAGCAGCAGCCACTTGCGCGGGCGCACCAGCTTCCAGATCTCCGGCATCGCTTTCCGGAAGTCAGGCTTCTTCTTCGGTGGATCGGAGGCGGCGCGGGTCCGGGCGCCAGGGCCGACGCCCCGTTCCGCGCGCGGCATCGAGTTGAGTCGCATGGAAGACATGGATTCGGTGCGCAGGGGATCAGGCCGTCGCGCGGGTTCTCCTTGCGTTGATGAATGAGCGCACGCAAAGGATCACATAAATCAGCATGAGCACGGCCATCGTGATTTTCGAGGTTTCCGCTGTGATCAGGAAACCCGACGTGTTGACACCCGCGGGCGCGGGCTTGCCGTAGCCGCGAATCGCCTCCACCAGCGCGCCGATAAACCCCAGCAGACCGATGGTTACGTTGATGTGCATGAAGAGCTTACGGCGGCTCTCGCTGGGGCTGATGGCGAGGAATCCAAAAATGCCCAGTGCGACGCCCCACCACAGCGGGATGAGGGCAGTCGGGAATTGACTCCCGCTGCCCAGATAACCGACCAGCCCCAGCGCGATCATCAGGGCGGCGAAAACCAGCGTGACCTTCGCCATGCCTCCTCCAGTACCGTGGTTTCAGTCTACGTGGAGGCTGCAAATCCGCCAGTTTATCTCTGAATGCGCGCCGATCCTCCCTTCGCGAACGCCCGAACCTGGTCGAGGGTGGCCATCGTGGTATCGCCGGGGAACGTGGTGAGCAGCGCCCCGTGCGCCCATCCCAGCCGAACGGCCTCGTCGGGGTCCAGACCGCTCAGGAGGCCGTAGAAAAATCCGGCGGCAAATCCGTCTCCGCCACCCACGCGATCGTAGACATCCAGTTCGGCGGTGGGCGCCGTGTACGTCTTGCCATCCACCCAGGCGACCGCGCTCCAGCTGTGGCGATTGGTGGAGTGCACCTCGCGCAGCGTGGTAGCCACTGCCTTCACCTGCGGATGTCTGGCGCGAACCTTGTCGATCATGCCGAAGAAAGCGGTCGGGTCCAGCTTGGATTTGGTTTTGTCCTCGACCTTTGGGCCTTCGACGCCGAGGCCCTTTTGCAGGTCTTCCTCGTTGCCGACGATCACGTCGACGTGCTCGACGATCCGGGCGAGCGTTTGGACCGCACTCTCCGCCCCGCCGGAAACCTTCCAGAGTTTTTCGCGGAAATTGAGGTCAAACGAGGTGATCGCGCCTGCGGCCTTCGCGGCTTTCATCATGTCGACGGCGACCTCGGCGGTGGTCGACGAAAGCGCCGCGAAAATGCCGCCGCTGTGCACCCAGCGAACGCCGCTGGAGAAAATAGCTTTCCAGTCGAAATCTCCAGGCTTGAGCTGCGCCGCCGCCTCATTGCAGCGGTTATAGAAGACGACCGGCGGCCGCACGCCGAATCCCCGGTCGCTGTAGACCGTGGCCATGTTGGGGCCGCGCACTCCGTCGTGCTGGAAATGCTTATAGAAGGGTCGTACGCCCATCGCGCGTACGCGCTCGTTGATCAGATCGCCGATCGGGTAATCGACGATGGCCGATGCGATGCCGGTCTTCAGGCCGAAGCAGTCCGACAGGTTAGCCGCGACGTTGAATTCGCCGCCGCTGACGTGAATTTTGCATTCCGTCGCCTTGCGAAACGGAACGATGCCCGGGTCCAGCCGGTGCACCAGCGCCCCCAGCGAAAGAAAATCCAGATCACCCTCTTTGCGAATCGACAGCGGCGTCATTCTCTTTTTCACTCCTCGTTAGGTTGCGTTTGCATCCGCGAAACAGGTCCCAATCTTGCTCTTTTCAGTGGTCAGACCACTCCACAGGGCCCATCATAGCGCATCATCCAGCCAGCTTCTCCACATCGGCGATCACCTGCTGCACCGTCCATTCATTGCCCGGATACCACTTATACAGCTTGCCGTCCGGTGCGATCACCACGGTCGAGAGAGAATGCGTAATCGTTCGATCGGATTCCGGTGTGGCGCCCACGTCGAAGAACTGGAGCAGCTGAGGCAATTCCCTCTCGGTTGGCGCGGCAAAATCCCAATGCTGGAAAGTCTCCTGCGTATACCGGCCGGTATAGGCCTCACCATAGCTCCGCAGCACCTTCGGCGTGTCGTACTTTGGATCGAAGCTGACGCTCAGCAAATGGGTCTTCGCATACAGCCTGGAATTGCTTTGCAGGTTCTTATCGATCTCGGCGAAGTTCCGGCTCATGCGTACACAGAAGTTGGGCAGCGGACAGCGCGTGTAGATGAAGGTCACCAGAACCACTTTTCCATGGAACTGGCCAAGACTGATGATGCGATCGTTCTGGTTGCGGAACTTGAAATCAGGAATCGTCTCGCCCGGCTCCAGATCGTTATACGTAACAGCGGGTTTGTAGTCAGGTTTGGCCTGACCCACGACCACGATCTCATCCAGCACATCGGAATCTGCATTGGCGATGAGGGTCGCGGTAATCGTGTCGCCTGGATGCAGTTCGCTCGCGATGTTCGGCTGCTTCAATGCATAAGGCATGGTCATCGCTTCCATGTAGCCGGGGATGGCCTGTGTGTCGACCGTTACGGAGCCGGTTTTCGGATCGCTGGATACGACGACACCGCGAATGTGAAATCGCCTGGCGCCGTCCTGGTCCGTCGTGCTGCCCGAGTTCGCCGCTCTGTGGCAGCCGGCAAAAGCAAAGACCACCGCGGCCAGCAGCGCGGTGGAAATTCGGGAACAATTCAGCTTCACCAGCCAGTTTACACTTGAGCCAGGCACTCCCTTGATGTTCCCGGCCACGCCTATCGCCGACTCGACGGGGCCTCCGGCGAGTCTGCTCGCCGGGGTATTGGACGCGCTCCAGCGCGGCGCCATCGTAGTTGCCGCAAGCGCGCGCGCGGCCCGTGCTCTGCACATGCGCTATGCGCAGCAGCAGCGCAGCGCCGGGCGCCTGGTCTGGCCTTCGCCGCCGATCTACGACTGGGACTCCTGGCTGCGTGAGCTGTGGCGTGACTACGCCTTCCGCAATCCAGCGGCTCCGATGCTGCTCTCATCCCTGCAAGAGCGGATGCTGTGGGTCCGCGTTCAGCGCGACGACGCCGGGCGGGTCGTCTCTCCGGATGCGCTGGCCGCATTGGCCATGCAGGCGTGGTCTCTGCTTTGCGAATATCGCGCGCAGTCCTCGCGCCGTGCGGAGTGGGAGCAGCCGGATGCGGAGCGGTTTCGCCACTGGGCAGCCGAATTCGAGCGCGAATGCGCCCGTCACAACTGGACGAGCTTCGCGCAAATCGCGCCGGTTCTGGCCGAAGACCGGGGCGCGGCTCTTCCGCAGGAAATACACCTCGTTGGCTTCGATCGAACGACCCCGGCGCAGGTCCATTTTTTCGAGGTGCTTGGCGAGCAGGGCATCGCGGTTCGGAACGCCGAGGAGCCGGCCGTCCAGCAGCCGCAACGTTCCTGGATCAGAACGACGGATGCGCGCCATGAAGTGGAAGCCTGCGCTGCATGGGCGAGAAGCGTGCTGGAGGCGAATCCAGCGGCGCGCATCGGAGTGATCGTTCCCGGTGTCGCCTCACGGCGAGGCGAAATCGACCGCGTCTTCCGCCAAGCTCTGAT
>DATGJK010000519.1:0-2108 GCA_035295245.1 Acidobacteriaceae bacterium | reverse complement strand
GACTTCGGCCACCGCCTGGATCGGCGATATCTCCAGAGAGCCCAGCAGTCCGGCAGCCGCCGCGCTTGTCTTAAGAAAATCTCTGCGCTTGATCTTTTCCTCGTCTGGCCCGTACTACGCGAGCTTCACCCAATCCAGCTGACCCAATCCAATGGGTTGCGCTCACCGAGCTTCAAATGTATGTCCACTGGTTTTGCTTCCAGCAGATGCATGACGCAGGAGGCCTGATTTCCGCGGTGGCTTCGCCGAGAGTGCTCCCGGAGTCGCGGAAATGGATTCAATGCCTTGTCGCGCAATGAATGTGACGTCCTGGTTTCTCAGGGAAGTTATGGTCAAGTCGACGGTCCGCGCTCCCATGTCCCAGGCCAGTTTGTTGAGCCGGGCAGCAAAGGTGCCGAGCAGCATTCCGTTGATCGAACCTCTTACCAGCGAAGAAGGAAGAGCAGGAAAAGGATGCACGTAAAAGTGACAATGATGCTGGTAAACGCTTTCCCAATGCGACTCAATTTGGCCCCTCCTTTATTGCGTGATAGCAACCGGGAGGCCTCCCGGTTCTGCCGGAAGGCAGTCGCAGTTGACACTTTCCGGCAGTGAGCCTTGCTTCGGCCGAAACTGATTTCATTGCCGGACTGCCGAACACAGAGTTATCGATGTTGGTTTTGGTGGCTTGCGATCAGGCCTTAGTGGGCCGGCAGACATAAGACTCTGGGCTGTACCGTTGCATTGCCGTACGAATGCTACGCCTCCGCAACATCGATCGAAAAGGAGTATTTCCAGGAGCCACTCTATCGATTTATTAGATATTTAGGGTACCGACAGCTCTCACAAGACTTCATCACCAGCGGTTGTGAATGCGGTCCGCCCGGGCCGAATCATCGAACTGCGCCTGAGCCTCTCGATTAACAGCGCAATCCTGATGACTCGCGGCTGGTGAGCCGGATCTGCTTTCGCTAACACTCATCTCATCCATCGCTGCTCATCCTTGACGTCTTCACCGAGGCCCGGCCCCCGACCACGTCGGCCGTACCGAAGTTCCCGCACGGTATCAAGAGTAGCGCGGAGGGACGAACGCCCGAGCCGCTGCTCACCGAGAGCCTGGAAATCATCGTGCTCATCGTGGCACTCATGCAGCTCGTGCTGCTGGCCTGGGCTAAGCTCCGCGATCCGTTCCGAGCTCGTGTATGGCTGATTGCCCTCTTTTCAGGCGTTCCAGGGCAGACCTTCGCGAGTGATTCCCAGAGCACCCACTGCTCCTGCCGCGGGAACTTCGCGATAAGGCTCCTGACTAATACTCCTTCTTCATCAGAACGTCTGCCACAAAACCGCCGTTTGGATATCGCGTGCGCTAATCGACACGTGCGGTGTTGCTTTGTATTGACCCTCGATTGGGTCGCCTGGGCGGCATTGTCGGAGAACGTAATGAACAGGTTCCCGGTAACGCGCTGCTGGATCGTGATATCGGCGCCATTCTGACTGTTCTGCGCGTTTCCCAGCACCCGGGTGATGGAAGGCTGAGAAATGCCGGCCACCCTCGCCACGCGGCTGGTGATCTGGCTGGACAGCTGGTCGGCGACCAGCGACTCTGCCATCTGATTCGCCGGCGTCGCGGGCGCATTCGCTGCTGCTTCTGTCGTATTGCCGAACGCGAGCAGGTGGATACAGTCAGCCCATGGCAGCGCCGGATCTGAGCTGTACTGCGTCTCCATGTGGTCGGTGGGGCCGCGGAAACGCATGCTGATGTTGTACTGCTGAATGGTGGTGGTGATCGTCGCGTTGACGACCGACTCGGTTTGCGTGGGATTGACGAACTGAATCGTCCCGCCGGTTAGCAGGAACCGGTCGCCGTTGAGAATCATGTCGCCGCCGGTGAGATTGACGCGGCCGAGGACAACGGGATTATCCGCCGTGCCGCGGACCAGCAGGTTGGCGGAGCCATTGATGCTCAGCGTGCGGCTGGTGAGGGCGATGGCATTCGTCGAGTGAATCGCCAGGTTCAGGTGAATATTCTGGCTCATGCCGCCGACCGACGGCGGAGGAGCCACGCCGCTGGAGAACTGCCCGGCAAAGCTGGCCAGGTCAAACGCAGTTGTCAGCGAGAGGTTCGTCAG